>DASPOP010000028.1:0-2493 GCA_035625955.1 Steroidobacteraceae bacterium
TCCGACACCAGCGAGCATCAGCGCAATTGCGGCGACCGAACTGATCTTGCGCATTTGAGTTTCTCCCAGAGGTCAAATACCGAGCGATCTCCTTGCCTTGGCGCACGATCCGCACCATGATGCGAAGCGTCCGTCGTCGGGCCATAGCAATCTGAGCCCGGATCGGCCGGAAGTCATGAAACTGCGCTGGAAAAGTTCTTAAGCGTTTCTGAACTGGCGCTAAATCGGGAGATGGCCGCCTCGTACATCCTCGGTCCGTTCCGCCTTGATGCGGAGACGGACACATTGTTCCGCAGCGGCGAGCCCGTTTCGCTGGGCCGACGTGCCGTCGCGCTGCTGCGCGTGCTTGTGGAGCAACGGGGTATCCCAGTTTCCAAGGACGCGCTGATGGACGCCGCGTGGGCCGGTCTCACTGTCGGGGAGAGTAACCTCGCAGTGCAGATCGCAGCCCTACGTCGGGTGCTTGGGGAGGAGCCTGGCGGCGATAATTGGATCGAGACCTTGCCCAGACGAGGCTATCGGTTCGTCGGCCCGGCCAGCGCCCGGGACCAAGGTGCCGTCACCGCAGCGTCGCAGGCCGCGAATTTTCCCGTGGCCGTCGGTTCCTCGAACCCAGCGTCGGGCCCGCCGCCACGAACGCCCGAGCGTCGCCACATCACCGCGCTCGCCGCCGAGCTCGCGCCGGCTCCAGGCGGTCGGCTGCCCGCCGACCCGGAGGACCTTGCCGCGATCGTTGGCGGGTTCCGTGGCCAGGCCTCCGATGCACTGACCCGACACGGCGGCGTGATCGGCGAGAGCCGCGGCCGCGAAATACTCGCTTATTTCGGCTATCCGACGGCGCACGAGAATGACGCAGAGCGCGCGGTGCGGGCTGCACTCGCGATCCAGCGCGGGCTCGCACAGCACAATGCCGAAAACGCCGGCAAAGACACGCCGGAGCTTTCCGCGCGCATCGGCCTCGAATGCGGTCTCGTGGTCGTCGACTCAACCGGCGAAATGATTGGCGAGGCCGCGAACGTCGCCTCGCGTGTCCAGACCGCCGCCGAGCCGGGGTCGGTGCTCGTCACCACAAACGTTCTGCGCCAGGTCCCAGGCCTCTTCGTCACGGAGGAACGGGGCTCGCGCGAGCTGGATGGCGTATCGGAACCCGTCAACCTGTTCCTCATTGTGCGGGCGAGTGGCGGCGGCCGGCGGGCAGCCGCGCGGTCGCTGACCCCGTTCGTCGGCCGCGAGGAGGAACTGGGCCTGCTGACGCGCCGTTGGGAACGCGCGCGCGCAGGCGAAGGTCAGCTTGTGTTGATCGTCGGTGAGCCGGGCATCGGCAAGTCGCGGTTGGTCGAGGAGTTCCACACAAAGATCGCTGAAACCTCCCATACCTGGACCGTGTGGAGCGCATTGCAGCTCCTGCAAAACACGCCCCTGCATCCGATCGCCGAATGGGGCCGCCAGCGTTTTCTCGAGGACGCCCCAGCCGAAGAGCGTCTCGCCGATCTCGAGGGCGCGTTGAGGATGGTCGGTCTCAATCCAACCGAACACGCGCCGTTGCTTGCGCCGATTGTCGATATTCCGCTTCCCACCGGCCGTGCGCCAAATCTTCCGCCCGAAGAAATGCGGCGGCGGCAACTGGCGGCGATAGTCTCCTGGATACTCGCGGGCGCGCGGTCGCAGCCGCTCGCGATCGCATTCGAAGATCTGCACTGGGCCGACCCGACCTCGCTCGACCTTATTTGCGCTCTCGCCGAGCGCAGCGGACAGGCGCCGCTGTTTATCATCGCGACTGCGAGGCCCGAGTTCCGCCCGCCATGGAGCTTGCGCTCCCACCACGGCGTCATCTCGCTGAGCCCTCTCGATCGCGCCGACGTCGCCCAGATGGTCGGCGAGCTCGCCGCTCGCCATGCTCTCAGCAAGGAGGTGGTCGAGGGCGTGAGCGAGCGCACTGGCGGGGTGCCATTGTTCGTCGAAGAGGTCACACGCCTTCTGCTCGAGCGCGGTGAAGGAGGCGGCGCGCACTTGATCCCGCCGACCCTGCAACAATCGCTTGCTGCGCGGCTCGACCGGCTTGGCCAAGCGCGTGAAGTCGCGCAGATCGGCGCCGTGCTCGGACGGAGCTTTTCCTACGCGCTTCTGCGCGACGTCGCTTCTGCATCCGCCGTCGCCGAGGCCGGCTTACTATCGGCGCTCGACAAGCTCGCCGACGCGGATCTCCTCATCGCCGAGGGGGCGGGCCATGAGGCGAACTACCGCTTCAAGCACGCGCTGATCCAGGACGCCGCCTACGACAGTCTGCTCAAGAGCCGCCGGCAGGCGCTGCATCGGTGCGTCGCCGAGATTTTGCGCGACCGCTTCGCGGACACGGCGGCGGCCGAGCCGGAAGTGCTGGCGCATCACTTTACGCAGGCGGGTCTGATCGATGCCGCCATCGAATCGTGGGGCAAGGCCGGCGACCAGGCGCTGCGCCGTTCAGCCTTCCAGGAGGCGATCTCGCATCTCAGC
>DASPOP010000029.1:0-4148 GCA_035625955.1 Steroidobacteraceae bacterium
CCGCCGACGGCGTACACAACTCGGTCAACGTGGTGCGCGAGGATCCCGTGCATCGCGGCCTGCTCTATTGCGGCACCGAGCATGGCGTTTATGTCTCGCTCGACGACGGCGCCCGCTGGCAGCCGCTGCAGCGAAACCTGCCGCGCACTTCGGTGCGCGACCTCGAGGTGCACGGCGCGGATCTCGTGATCGCGACGCACGGCCGCGGCTTCTGGATCATGGACGACATCGCGCCGCTGCGCGCGTACGCCGACGACGCGGACGGCGGCACGGGCGGCGGCACGCGCCTGCTGCCACCGGCAGCCGCGGTGCGCGTGCGCCCCACCGGCTTCCTGGGCTCGCCGATGCCGAAGGACGAGCCGATGGCAGCCAACCCCAAGCCCGGCGCTTACATCGACTACGTGCTCGACGCAGCCGCGGCCAGTGCAATCGAGCTCACCGTCTACGACGCGCGCGGCGCGACGGTGCGTGCCTTCTCGAGCGAGGACAAGGCGCCGCAAACCGATCTCTCCAAAGTGGTCATCGCACCGGAGTGGATCGTGGCGCCGCAGCCCCCCGGCGCGGGCGCGGGCGCCCACCGCTTCGTGTGGGATCTGCACTACGCGCCGCAGGCCGGGCTCGCCGCGGACGATTCCGAAGAGGAGCCCGAGGACGGCGTGTGGGCAGCGCCCGGGGAGTACCGCATCGAGCTCAGGGCCGGCGGCGGCCTCTATCGGCAAACGCTCACCGTCGCTCCCGACCCGCGCGTGACGCTGCCGGCGGCCGCCTATGCACGCCAGTTCGCGCTGGCCCGCGACATCGAAGCGGCGCGCGTCGAGATCGCGGCGGCGCTCAAGGAGGCCGAGCGGCTGCACGCGGGCATCGCCGAACGCCGCAACAGTGCCGGCGGCGCCGCGGCTGCGGCACTCGCCGACGCCGACGGGCAGCTGCTCGCAATCGCCGACCTGGCGCCGCAGCAGCGCTCACCGGACTCGACCGGCCGTCCGCCCAGCACTACCAACGGGCTGCGCTATCTGGCCGCAGCGTTCCACAATCTGCAGCGGGCGGTGGACGGAGCCGACACCGCGCCGAGCGTGGACGCGGAGCGCGGCTATGCCCGGCATCGGGCGCTACTCGATGCCGCGCTGACAAAGTGGGCGAAGTTCAAGAGCGGCACGCTGGCGAGCCTCGACGCGCAGCTTCAGGCGAGCGGCGCCGCGGTTATCGCGCGCTAGGCGCCGCCGCGCCCGGAGCCGCCGATGCAAACACCGAAGTACACCAACCATCTCATCAGCGAGACCAGTCCGTACCTGCGGCAGCATGCCCACAACCCGGTGGACTGGTACCCCTGGGGGAGCGAGGCGCTCGAGCGGGCGCGACGCGAAGGCAAGCCGATTCATCTCAGCATCGGCTACGCGGCGTGCCACTGGTGCCACGTCATGGCGCACGAGAGCTTCGAGGACGAGGCTACGGCGCGCCTCCTCAACGACAACTTCGTGAACATCAAGGTCGACCGCGAGGAGCGTCCCGACATCGACCGCATCTACCAGATCGCGCAGCAGATGATCACGCAGCGCGGCGGCGGCTGGCCGCTCACCATGTTCCTCACGCACGACGATCAGCGTCCGTTCTTCGGCGGCACGTACTTCCCGCGCGAGCCGCGCTACGGCCTGCCCGGCTTCAGGGATCTGCTGCCGCGGGTGGTCGAGTTCTACCGCACCCACGAGCCGGAAATGCGCGCGCAGAACGCCGCGCTGGTGACCGCGCTCGCCGACATCAATTACCCGCCCGCTGCCGCTGGCACCGAGCTCAGCGACGCGCCGCTCAAGGCGTGCCGCGCGCAGCTCGCCAGTACCTTCGACCGCCGCTACGGCGGTTTCGGCGGCCAACCCAAGTTCCCCGCTCCCAAGGCTGTCGAGTGGCTGCTGCGCGACTGGCGCGCCAGCCCGGCGGGAGACGAGACGGGGCTGCAGTCGCTCTACATGGCGGGTTTCACGCTGCGGCACATGGGCGACGGCGGCATCCGCGATCAGCTCGGCGGGGGCTTCTGCCGCTACTCGGTCGACGAGCGCTGGATGATCCCGCACTTCGAAAAGATGCTGTACGACAACGGCGCGCTGCTCGCGGTGTACGCCAACCCCTCGCTGGCGAGCGCGGATGCGCTCTACACCCAGGTCGTGCTCGAGACCGCCCGCTGGGCGCTGCGCGAGATGCAGTCCCCCGAGGGCGGCTTCTACTCGAGCCTGGACGCCGACTCCGAGGGTCATGAGGGCAGGTTCTACGTGTGGGACCGCGAGGAAGTCCGGCAGGCTCTGAGCGTGGATGAGTTCGCGGTGTTTGCGCCGCGCTTCGGCCTCGACTCACCGGCCAACTTCGAGGGCCGCTGGCACCTCTGCGTCAATGCGAGCGTGGAGCAGATCGCCTCGGTCGTGCAGCGCCCGGCCGCCGAGGTGAACGCGCTGATCGAGAGCGCCCGCGCCAAGCTGCTCGCCTTGCGGGCGCAGCGCGTGCGTCCGGCGCGCGATGAGAAGATCCTCACTTCCTGGAACGCGCTCATGATCCGCGGGCTGGCGATCGCCGCGCGCGTGCACCAGGCAGAGCCGCTCGCGACTGCGGCCAGCCGTGCCCTGGATTTCGTGCGTGCCACGCTCTGGCGCGACGGCCGGCTGCTCGCCACCTGCAAGGACGGCCGCGCGCACCTCAACGCCTACCTGGACGACTACGTCTACCTGGTCGACGCGGTGCTCGAGCTGCAGCAGGTGCGCTTCCGCGCCGAGGAGCTGGAGTTTGCGCGCCATCTGATCGAGGTGGTGCTCGGGCACTTCGCCGATGAGGCGAACGGCGGCTTCTACTTCACCTCCGACGATCACGAGCAGCTGATCCACCGCTCCAAGACCTTCAGCGACGACGCGATCCCCTCAGGCAACGGCATCGCGGCCTTCACGCTGCAGCGCCTGGGACACCTCCTCGGCGAGCCGCGCTATCTGGCGGCCGCCGAGCGCACGCTGCGGGCGGCATGGCCGGCCATCGAGAGGTACCCCGTGTCGCACGTCACGCTGGTCACCGCGCTCGAGGAGCTGCTGCAGCCGCCGGAAATCGTCATCCTGCGCGGGGAACCGGCGGCAATCGAGGCCTGGCGGCGGGAGCTCGCCCGCACGTTCGCGCCGCGGCGCGTCGTGCTCGCCATTCCGGCCGATGCCACCGGTCTGCCCCCGGCGCTTGCCGGCAAGGCGCCGCGCGGCTCAGCCGTGGCTTACATCTGCCGCGGCAGCACCTGCTCGGCGCCGGTGGAGTCGCTCGAGGCGCTCCTCGGGCAGCTGCAGCCGGGCGTCACGGCCTAGTCGAAACGCAGGGGCGAACGGCGCCCCGGCGCCTGCCCGGTCGAGCGGCTGCGCTGCAGCCAGGCCGCTGCCTCCGGTGCCGGACTCATCCGATACGCCGCCGTGCCCGGCGTTACTCCGGCAGCATCTCGCCCGAGCCGCCGAAATCCTTGGGGAAGTCCTTGAACTTGGGCAGCCCGTCGCGCATCGGCAGCACCGTCTCCTGGTAATTGACGTGGACGCCGGGCGTGAACTTAAGCGTCGGCAGCATCGCCGCGTACACGTCCGTGAGTTTGAGCGGCGGGTGCTCGCTGAAGAGATGGCCGCCGCAGGTCTTGCACCACTTGCGGTAGCTCACCGGGGTCTTGTTGTAGGTCCCGATGTTGTCGCCCCCCTTGGTCACCCTGACGGCGCCCGGCTGCCACAGAGTGAACGCGTTCACCGGCCCCGCGGACCAGCGCCGGCACGATTCGCAATGGCAGTAGCCCATCACAACCGGCTCGCCGCTGACGGTGAACTCGACGGCACCACAGAAGCACTTGGTCTTGTATTCAGCCATGGTGTTCTCCCAGTAACTCGACGTTGCCGCCGATCGCGGCGGTGTTGATCGTGAGCGTGCGCTCGTTGGCGAAGCGCAGCAGGTAGTGAGGTCCGCCGGCCTTCGGTCCGGTGCCCGAGAGTCCCTGGCCGCCGAAGGGCTGCACGCCGACCACTGCGCCGATCATGTTGCGGTTCACATAGGTGTTGCCGACGGGCAGCGACTGGAACACGTGGCCGGCGATGCTCTCGAGGCGGCTGTGGACCCCGAGCGTGAGCCCGTAGCCGGTGCCGCGGATCGCCGCCAGCACC
>DASPOP010000030.1:0-4251 GCA_035625955.1 Steroidobacteraceae bacterium
CTTCGCGATCCACCCGGCGGTGCACGATTCGGCGGTCGCCAGGCGACGCCCCGCAGCATGGAGAGTTGCGCCCGCACGGGCTGCGAGCTGGTAGAGCTCGGAGTCGGTGATCATGCCCCTCGAGGCTACGCGCAAGCTCACCGGTCGTCGACCCGGCCTTACTTACGGTAGCCTTCGCCCACCATGAGCGCTGAGCCCCTGTCGCAGCACACGCCGATGATGCAGCAATATCTGCGCATCAAGGCCCAGCATCCGGACATCCTGCTCTTTTACCGGATGGGCGACTTCTACGAGCTCTTCTACGACGACGCGCGTCGCGCCGCCGCGCTCCTCGACATCACGCTCACCGCGCGCGGATCCTCCGCCGGCCAGCCGATCCCCATGGCGGGCGTGCCGTTCCACGCGGTCGACAGCTACCTCGCGCGGCTGGTTCGCAGGGGCGAGAGCGTCGCGATCTGCGAGCAGAAAGGCGAGCCCGGGGCCTCGCGCGGCCCGCTCGAGCGCGAGGTGGTGCGGATCGTCACCCCCGGCACCGTCACCGACTCGGCGCTGCTCGAGGAGCGCCACGACACCCTCGCCGCGGCGCTGGTTCGCGACGGCGAGCGCTTCGGCCTTGCATGGCTCGACCTCGCCGCCGGGCGCTTCACCGTGCTCGAGAGCCAGGGGAACGGCGCCCTCGCCGCCGAGCTCGAGCGCCTCAAGCCCGCGGAGCTGCTGGTCGCCGAGGGCGACGCAGGCGACATCGCCACGGGCGGCGCGGTGCGCGAGCGCCCGCCGTGGCAGTTCGAGCTCTCGAGCGCTTCGCGCCTGCTCACCGACCAGCTCGGCACGCTCGACCTCAAGGGCTTCGGTGCCGACGAGCTCCCGCTCGCCATCCGTGCCGCCGGCGCGCTGCTGCAATACGTGCGCGGCACGCAGCGCTCGGCGCTGCCGCACGTACGCGCCCTCGCGGTCGAGGAGCGCGGCGACGCGCTGACTCTCGACGCCGCCACCCGGCGCAACCTCGAGCTCGATGCGAGCCTCTCGGGCAACGAGGAGGCGACGCTGCTCGCGGTGATCGACAGCTGCGTCACCGCCATGGGCTCGCGGGAGCTGCGCCGCTGGCTGAACCGCCCGCTCACCGGTCAGCCGCTGCTGCGCGAGCGCTACCAGGCGCTCGCCGCCTTGATCGATGCGCGCCACTACAAACCCTTGCGCGAGCTCCTCGCCGGAATCGGCGACATCGAGCGCATCCTCGCCCGGGTGGCGCTGCGCTCGGCGCGGCCGCGGGACCTCACGCAGCTGCGCAGCTCGCTCAAAGTGCTGCCGGCGCTGCGCGCCGCGCTCGCGCCGATCGACTCGCCGCTCCTGCGCCAGCTCCACTGCCGGATCGCGCAGCACGCGGACGAGCTCGCCCTGCTCGCGGCCGCCATCGCCGAGGAGCCCGCCACGATGGTGCGCGACGGCGATGTGATCGCGGCGGGCTACGACGGCGAGCTCGATGAGCTGCGGCGCATCGCAAGCCACACCGACGAGTTCCTCCTCGACCTCGAGCGGCGCGAGCGCGAGCGCACCGGACTCGCGGGACTCAAGCTCGGCTACAACCGCGTGCAGGGATTCTTCATCGAGGTCTCGCGGCGCGACGCCGAGCGGGTGCCCAGGGACTACATCCGCCGCCAGACCGTGCGCTCCGCCGAGCGCTTCATCACCACGGAGCTCAAGAGCTTCGAGGACCGGGTGCTCGGCGCGCGCGACCAGGCGCTCTCGCGCGAGCGCGAACTGTACGAGGAGGTACTGACGCGGCTCATCGACGGCCTCGCAGCGCTGCAGCGGACCGCCGCCGCCCTTGCCGGGCTCGATACGCTCGCGGCGCTGGCCGAGCGCGCCGCGGCGCTCGAGTGGAGCGCGCCCATCCTGGTCGACGAGCCACTTCTCAAGATCGAGGCGGGACGCCACCCCGTGGTCGAGCGCTTCGCCGCTGCGCCCTTCGTGCCGAACGATCTGAAGCTCGATGCGGCGCGCCGCATGCTCATCATCACCGGTCCCAACATGGGCGGGAAGTCGACCTACATGCGCCAGGCCGCGCTCATCGTGCTGCTGGCGCACGTCGGCAGCTACGTGCCCGCCGCGGCGCTGGTGGTCGGCCCCGTCGACCGCATCTTCACCCGCATCGGCGCCGCCGACGATCTCGCCGGCGGGCGCTCGACCTTCATGGTGGAGATGACCGAGGCGGCCAACATCCTGCACAACGCGACCGCGCGCAGCCTCATCCTCCTCGATGAGATCGGGCGCGGCACCAGCACCTTCGACGGTCTGTCGCTCGCCTGGGCGATGGCGCGTGATATCGCGACGCGCGTACGCGCCTTCACACTCTTCGCCACCCACTACTTCGAGCTCACGAGCCTCGCGCTCGAGGTGGAGGGCTGCGCCAACGTGCATCTGGATGCGACCGAGCACGGCGAGAGCATCGTGTTCCTGCACGCCGTGAAGGACGGACCCGCCAATCGCAGCTACGGCTTGCAGGTGGCGCAGCTGGCCGGCGTGCCGCTGCCCGTGATCGGCGCGGCCCGCAGCTACCTCGAAGCGCTCGAGTCCGAGCGCGACCGGCAGCGCGCGGCCGACAACGGTGCCACCGCCGCCCAGAGCGAGCTGCCACTCTTCACGCCTGGGGCAGACGCGGACCATCGTCTGCGTGCCGCGCTCAAGTCCGTCGACCCGGACGGGCTCACGCCACGCGCGGCACTGGAAGAGCTCTACCGCCTCAAGCGTTTGCTATAAGGCGAAATCGCTCACCGATGCGTAGCCGGCAAAAACCACGCTTTTTGCCGGCGGCCGACGAAGTAATGTCCGGCGAAACCGCTTCCTGCGATTTCGCCCTATAAACCAAAATGCCCCTGCGTGAGGAACAGGCCGGTCTCGTGCGCCACGCGCGCCGAGAGCAGCATTCCCATATGGCTCACCGGCAGCACGACGTGATCGGTGGCGCCGGGCATGCGGGTCTCGCTCACCGCAACGGTGCCGTCATTCTCCTCGTCGAAGTGCGCGAAGAACTGACCGAGGCCGAGCGGCTGATTGCCGGCCACGACGCCGAGCGGCCGCCGATGCGACCAGCGCCGCTCCTGCGGCGTGAGCAGCTCCTCGGCCACGGTGGGTCCCATGAGCTGCGCGAGCGGCCCGAACATGCCCGCACGCTGCGCGGCGCGGCTCGCCACGCACGGCACCCCGAGAAACACCACGCGGCCCGGGGGCTGCTCAGGAAAGCGCTCGAGCAGCCGGTAGAGCACCAGTCCCCCGAGGCTGTGGCCGACGAAATGCACCTCGGATGCCGCGAGCTCGCCCACGAAGGCCGCGAGCCTCGAAGTGATGTCGCTCATCGACTCGGACGCCCCGAAATAGCGGAACCAGTGCAGGTCGAGGGCGAACTCCTCGGCGAGGTGGTGCCTGAGGACGAGCGACTCCTCACCCGGGAGCCACAGGCCATGCACGTAGACGACGTGCGCGATGGGCAGCTCCCTGGCGCTAGGCCGACGGCGGGGGCACGCGCACCCGCACGTGCAGCTCGCGCAGCTGCGCCTCGCTCACCTCGGTCGGCGCATCGGTGAGCGGATCCGCGGCGGTCTGCGTCTTCGGGAAGGCGATCACCTCGCGGATGCTGTCGGCGCCGGCCATCAGCATGGCGAGCCGATCGAGCCCGAAGGCGATGCCGCCGTGCGGCGGCGCGCCGAACTTGAGCGCATCGAGCAGGAAGCCGAACTTCTTCTGCGCCTCCTGCGCGTCGATCCCGAGGAGCTCGAACACCGTCGACTGCATCTCCTGGCGGTGAATGCGCACCGAGCCGCCGCCGATCTCCGAGCCGTTCAGCACCATGTCATAGGCCTTGGCGAGCGCCGCGGCGGGAGCGGCGCGCAGCGCCGCGGGGTCGGGATTCTTCGGCGAGGTGAACGGGTGGTGCATGGCGACCCAGCGTTTCGCCTCCGCGTCCCATTCGAACATCGGGAAGTCGAATACCCACAGCGGGCGCCACCCGCCCTCGACCATCTTCAGGTCCTGCCCGAGCTTCAGGCGCAGCGCCCCGAGCGCATCGTTAACCACCTTGGCGCGGTCGGCGCCGAAGAAGATGACGTCGTTGTCGGCCGCCCGGGTGCGCTCGAGGATGCCGGTGAGCGCCGCATCGCTCAGGAACTTGATGATCGGCGACTGCAGTCCCTCGCGCCCGCGGGCACGCTCGTTCACCTTGATGTAGGCGAGGCCTTTCGCACCGTAGCGCGCGAC
>DASPOP010000031.1:0-11632 GCA_035625955.1 Steroidobacteraceae bacterium
ACCGAGGCATGTTGCCCGGCCAGCCGTGGGATGAGTCCGTCGCGGCTCCCGCCTCCGTCCGATCCATGGCAGGCGGCGCAGCCGTTAAAGAGCTCGGCGCCCCGCTCGAGATTCGGCGTGCTGCGCCGGATCTGCGCAAGGACCTGCTCCGAACTCGGGGTTGCACCGACCTCGGCCGGCCCAGAGCCCATCAGCACCAGTGCCGCCGCGGCTGCACCCACCCATAGCTGTGATCGCTTCCGCACAGTGATCCTATACAGCCGGGAGCCGTCGGCGGCCATACGTGTAATCACGTGGCCGTTGACGCGAGGGACTGCCTAGAACTTTCCCCCGTAGGAACGGCGCCCCTGCGGGGTCTCGCAGGCGATGTCGAGCGTCGCGACCTGCTGCGTGGCGGGATCGAACCTGCGGCCATCGCCGTCGACGAACTCGGCGCTCGGGACCAGCGCCGCCTCGGTGATCCCCGGCCGGATGGTCTCGACCTCGTGCGTGTAGCCCGAGGAGACGCCCTGGGCGTTGATACTCAGTTGACAGCCGGTCCAGGCAAACGGGTCGCCGTTCTGCACGCGGAAGAGAAACAGCTTGCGGTTGTAGCCGACGCTGGCGGTGAGCACGACGCCCGCACGCGCAGGCTGCGCGATCGCGGTCTCGGGTGGCAGCACCGGCGCGGCTTCGCGCGGTGCCTCGGACTGGGAGCTCAGGCGCCAGATGAGGGCACCGGCACACACGACGGCGATGATGAGAATTCCCGAGAGCTCCAGGGGCGAGGAGCTGCGGCGGTTAGGACGGCCGCAATGCGGACAGGCGCGGGCCGCGGACGATACGTCCTGGCCGCAGTCGGGGCATTTGCGCAGGCTCACCGGCCGTATTGTGGATCAGTGCGGGCAAAATCGCAGCGGCACTGCCCGGCAGCGTGCCGGTCGTGGTCTTTGGCAGAAACCCACGATAGTTGGCTTTTCGGCGCGAGCCGCGCAGCTTTCCCGGCCGCGACGCCACCGTGGCCGGTCCGGCCGATTCGATGAGCAGCATTGCGGGCGGGCTGCGGCCATACTTCACTTCAGGCGCCGTTGCCGGAGCCCGTGTGGCGCCATTCGGGTGGTTAAGGGAGAGTCGCGGCGCCGGCAGCGCGCGGCACCCGGGGAAGCCGGTCGCCGATCGCGACGGGGCCGACGATCTGGTCACTCAGCATGGCGGCGAAGAGCTCGGCGGGCTGCGGCTCGCAGCAGTAGTAACCCTGCCAGTGATCGCAGCCGAGGGCGCGTACGCAACGCAGCTGCTCCTCGGTCTCGACTCCCTCGGCCACCACCTGCAGCCCCACGCTATGGGCGAGGGAGATGATGGCCCGGACGATCGATTCGTCGGTGCGGCTCGTGGCGAGGTCGCGCACGAAGCTGCGGTCGATCTTCAGCTTGTCGATCGGGAAGCGGCGCAGGTAGCTCAAGCTCGAGTAGCCGGTGCCGAAGTCATCGACTGCGACCGTGACGCCCATTTTGCGCAGCTGCTTCAGCACTCCGACCGACTCCTCGGGGTTGGTCATGACCGCGCTCTCGGTGAGCTCGATCTCGAGGCAGCGGGCGTCGAGGTTCTCGGCGGCCAGCGCCGAGCGGATGACCTCGACCAGGTTCTGATGGCGGAACTGGGTGGCGGACAGGTTGACCGCGAGGCGGATCTGCGAGCCGTGGGTGAGCTGCCAGGCGGCCGCATAACGGCACGCCTCACGGATCACCCATTCGCCGAGCGGGATCATGAGCCCGGTCTCCTCGGCGAGCGGGATGAAGGAGGAGGGGCCGATCACGCCGCGCAGCGGATGGCGCCAGCGCAGCAGGGCCTCGGCGGTGATGATGCGGCCGGTCTTGGAGGACATCACCGGCTGGAACGACAGCTCGAACTCGCCGGCCGCCAGGCCGCGGCGCAGGTCGTTCTCGAGCGCCAGGCGCTCGTGCATCGAATCGGTCATGCCGCGCTGGAAGAACTGCACCTCGCCGCCGCGCTCCTTGGCGAGGGCCATGGCGACCTCGGCGTGGGCCAGCAAGTCATCGACGCGGCGGCCGTCATCGGGCCACACGCTGACGCCGATGCTCGGCCGGACGCTCACGTCCGCGCCGTTGATGGAGAAGGGCTCGTGCAGCTTCGCCAGAATATTGCGGGTGATCGTCTCGGCATCGACGCGCGCCGCGAGACTGTCGACCAGCACCACGAACTCATCGCTCCCGAGCCGTGCCAGGAGATCCCCGGGGCGCAGCACCGAGCCGACCCGGCGTGCGACCTCGGACAGCAGCCAGTCGCCGGCGCCATGGCCGAGGGAGTGATTGAGCGAGCTGAAGTGATCGAGATCGAGCACCGCGACCGCGATGGCGCGCTCGGGGCGCCCCGTGTCGGCGACCGCCTGGGCGAGGCGCTCCTTGAAGAGCAGCCAGTTCGGCAGTCCCGTAAGGGAGTCATGCGTGGCGAGGTACTGCAGGCGCGTATGCACTTCCTCGAGCTCGCGGGCGCACTGCGCGGTGCGCTCGGCGAGGCGCCGCTCGTAGAAGACGGCGACGCGGGTCACGGCCAGGATCGCAAAGCCGGCGGCACCGAAGGCGGCGCCGAGGAGCTGCCGGCCGGCACCCGGGCCCTGGCCGAAGCTGCCGAAGGCGAACGTCGCGCCCTGCCAGGCGCTCACGGGCATCAGGATCAGCGCGGAGGCGCCGAGCAGCGCTGCGGCCGCCTTGGCCGTCAGACCGGTCCACGATGGTCTGGGCCCGATGCGGTAGCGCAGCCAGAACGCACTGGTGAAGGCGGCAAAGGCCAGAGCCAGAGAGAGAATGAGGGGGCGGACGATGCCGCCGGCAGGGCGCGCTGGACCGAGCGCGGCGACCGTAGTCCAATAGGTCGCCGAGATCCCTGCCGCGGCCGCCGTGCTCCCGGCCAGAATTCTCGAAGTGCTTGGCTCGCTCCCTGCGAACACCGCGAGCATTCCCATGAGGTCGAGCACGGCGACCGCGAACGCTGCAAAGAGAATGGTAACGTCGGTGTCGGCCCAGCTCTGAGTCCCGAGAGCGAGAACGCCCACCACATCGAGGCACCACAGCCCCGCACCAAGCGCGAGTGCGCCGGACACAGTCCTGCACAGCACGCGCCGGCGCGAAGAGGCCGACAGGCGTGTCGTCACATCCAGTGTGGTATGGGAAGCGGCCAGGGCGATCACTGCCGCTAGCACTGCGAGCCACCCGTCAACCGTCACGCCTAATACCGTCCGTGGTTGTCATCGCCTTCCATGGGGCGAGAAGGTACGCGGACGGGGGCGGTCAACAAATTGCAATGATTGGGTACATGGCTGCGGGAGATCCTGTAGTGGTTTCCCGCAACCCGCGCGAACGCCCGGTGCGCCAGCGCAAAACCCGATGGCGCCGGGTCGGAGGGCCCTCAACGGGCGTTGAGAGCGTCCTCAACGGTTGTTGAAGGAGCCTCGGCGGGTGATGCGCCTCACACTTCGATGATCTTATTGCGCACCGCGTACTTGACCAGGTCCGAGAGCGAGGCGAACTGCATCTTGCGCATTATGTTGCTTCGGTGGGTTTCGGCGGTCTTGACGCTGATGCCGAGCGCGCGCGCCACTTGCTTATTGCTGGCGCCTTCGGCGAGCAGCTGCACGATCTCGCGCTCGCGTGTCGAGAGCGTCTGCCCCGCCTCCAGTGCCTCGGTACCGCCACCGCGCAGGTAACCCTCGAGCACGAGCCGCGCCACCTTGGAGGTGAAGAACGTCTGTCCCTCGAGCAGCGCCTCGACCGCGCGCACCAGGACGCGGCCGGCGTCGGATTTGAGCACGTAGCCGCGCGCGCCGGCGGCGAGTACCTCGCGCACCAGCTGCTCGGACTCGTGGGCGGTGAGGATCAGGACGCAGGTCTCGGGCCGTGCGGCGAGGATGCGCCGCGTGGCATCGAGGCCGTTGAGCTCCGGCATACTCAGGTCGAGGATCGCGATGTCGGGCTGGTGGGTGGCGACGAGCTCCGCGGCCTCACGGCCGTTGTTGGCCTGCGCCACCACCGTCCAGCGGCCGACGTCGGCGAGCGTCGCCACCAGTCCCCGCCGCACCATCTCGTGATCGTCGGCGATGACGATGCGGGCGGTTGCCCCCTTGTCAGGCACTGCGGGCCTCGGACACCGTCTGCAGCGGCACCGTCGCGCGGATGCGTGTTCCCCCTCCGGCCGACTCGACGGCAAAGGTCCCGCCTACCTGGCGGATGCGCTCGCGCATGCCGGCGAGCCCGACTCCGAGCGCCGGGACGGCCGGCGCGCCGCGGGCCGGCTGGTCCCAGTGGGCGATGCCACGCCCGGCGTCCTCGACCTCCAGGCTGACGGAAGCGGGCGACACCTCGAGGCGCACGGCCACCCACGGACTCGCCGAGTGCCGCTGCACGTTGGTGAGCGCCTCCTGCGCGACGCGGAACAGGGTGAGCTCGTTGGCGTTCGACAGGCGCGGCATCGATTCCGGGAGGTCGAGGCGCACTTCGATGCCGCTGCGTTCCCGCAGGCCGTCCGCCAGCCAGCGCAGGGCACTCACCAGGCCGAGCTCGTCGAGGAGCGGCGGGTGCAGCAGGTAGGAGGCGGTGCGGATCTCGGTCGAGCACTGCCGTGCCAGGCGCACCGCATTCTCGAGCAACGAGCGCGGCTTGGCGGCGAGCGACTTGGCGGCCTCCGAGAGGCGCGCCAGGTCGAGCTCGAGCGCGGCGAGCGTCTGGCCGGTGGAGTCGTGCAGCTCCCGGCCTATGCGCCGCCGTTCTTCATTCTGGATGCGGGTCAGCTCGCCGGCGAGCACCTGCAGGTCGGCGAGCACCCGCTCGCGCTCGAAATCGAGCAGCAGCTGCGCCACCTGGTCGCCGACCGCGCCGGCGAAGTTCATCTCGTCCGGGTGCCAGAGGCGCGCGCTCTCGAGCTGCCCGATCGTCACGCATCCGATGAGCTCACCCGAGCGGCGAATCGCCGCAACCAGCAGCGCCCGCGAGGGCTTGCTGACGGGGGGTGTGGCTTCCTGCAACTCGCGCCGCCGCTGGTCCGTGTCGAAAGTCGCGGCGGCGTCGATCACGCGCTCATTGCGCAGCGCGGGGAGATGCAGCGCGCGGCTCGTCGGCAGCTTCGGCAGCTCGCCTGCGCACATGCCGCTGCCCCGCTCATAGAACGCGGTGCAACTCAAGGTCGCGCCCTCGTCCTCGATCAGCCAGATCGTCACCCGGTCGGCCCCCATGACCTGAGCCGTGTCGGTGCAAATGCCCTCGAGGGCCGAGCGCAGCCCGTCCCCGCCGCCGCCGGTGCTGTGGCTGGCGACGCGCAGCAGCATGTCCGACTGGCGCTGCATGCGCACGACGCGCGCCGCCTCCGACTCCTCGTGCTGCTTGCGTGCCGTTATGTCGCGCATGACGGTCTGCGCGGCGGGCGCGCCCCCGTACTCGATGGGCACGCCCTGCACCTCGACCCAGATGATGCTGCCGTCGAGCCTGCGGATGCGTGCCTCGCGCGGCTCCGCGGCCTGGCCGTGTTCGATGATGCGCCGCGTGCGCTCGGCGAGCAGCTTGCGGTCGGATTCGAGTGCGAAGGACATCACTGAGATGCCGCTCAGCATGTCGTCGGGCTTCGCGCCGATCAACAGCCGTGCGGCCGCGTTGCCGAACAGCAGCTCCTGGCCGCGGTGCACGAACACCGCTTCGGGCATCGCGTCCACCAGCGCCCGGTAGCGGCCTTCGCTCTCACGCCGCTCGCGCTCGGCGCGTTTTTGCTCGGTGAGGTCGTGTACGACCGAGAGCCTGAGGACCGTCTTGCCCTGAGCGATCACATTCATGTCGATTTCGGCGGGGAAAATCTCGCCGGTGTCGAGGCGCCTGTGTGTCCACTCGAAAGTGGCGTTCCCATCACGCATGGCTCGCTCGATATGCCTGCGCCGGCTGAGGGCCGAAAGCTGACCGTCCGGCTGCTCGAGCGGCGATAAGTCGCCGGGCTTGAGCGCCCGAACCGCCTCCTGGTCCTTGAGTCCGAACATGCGCAGCGCAGTGTCGTTGGCGGCGATGAACTGATCGCCTTCGCTGAGGAGCACGCTGAAAGCGGTGTTATTGAACAGCGTTCGGAACTGCACCTCACGAGTGCGCAGTGCACGCAGGGAATGACTGAGGAGGAAGGTCATGGCGAGCACCAGCGCCGAGAAGGCACCCGTCACCACCAGCGTCGTCACGGTGCGCTCGCGCCATTGGGCGAGGATCGCATCCAGCGGCCGGGCGGTCACGACCAGGGCCGGGAACTGCCGCAGTCGCGCGAAGCCGTAGACCACGCGCGGGCCGTACACCGGCGAGTAGCCCTCGATGGTCCCGCCTTCGATGGTCCCCGAGTCCCAGCCGTTCGCGAGATGAGCCTTCGCCCGTTGGAACGTGGGTGAGGAGGAGTAATTGCGGCCGACCACATTCCCGCCGGGCTGGTCCGCCATTGCCGCGAGCAACGTGCCGTCCCAGGTGACCATGAAGATGATGCCGCCGGGACCGCCGAGCTGGGTGCGGAGCGACTCGAAGGCGCGGAAGTCGAACAGTGCGCCTGCCCAGAGATTTGCATTGGTGGCGGAGGAAACGTGGCGCGCAATGGGTACCACCACATTGTCCTGCGCCTCGCTCGGCGGGCGGTCGGGGTCGGGGAGGGGCGCGCCGATCCACACGTCCGGGCCGCCGGGTGCGATCGCGTTGAACCATGGCGGGAGCGTGCGGCTCACATCGAAGGAACCCGCCCGACCCGCGCGTGCGAAGCGCGAGGCGTCGGCCACGAACACCGAGCGCACGTACTGGCCGCCGCTCATCGCCTGACCGAGGGCAGGGCTCAGATCGCGTTCCGACACCGCGCTGAGGCCCCCTAAAGCCTCGATCTCGTGAGCGCGAAGGACCGCCGAGCCGACGCCGTCGTTGATCATCGCGAAGGCGCTCTGCTCGAGCGCCACGGCCACGGCACGCAGCCGATTGCCTTCCGACTGATAGGTCTGCTCGCGGTCGGTGCGGATGCGCTGTGCGGAGTAGGCCCAGCCGGTCGCGAGCACGAGCGCGGCGTAGAGCACCAGGGTCCAGCCGAGGCTCGACGGAAGTAACAGCGAAGCATCCCCGGCGCCCGATCCAGGTCGGGACTTCGCAGGGACCTCTTGTTCCCCGGACAGGCGTACCCCCTGATCCATTCACAGGGCCGCGGTAGTTATTCTGTACATCAGTTTGCGCTAAAGCGGCTCCGGAGGCCATGGCGTCAACCGGGGAACGTCCCGCCCCGTTTAAGGGGGCGGACGGGCTCGAACACGCAAGGTCAAATGGAGTCTAATGCAATGTCCGGCGTTCGTTGCGCGGGAGGTCGCTTTATGTGGATTCCGAGTCTCAAGGTGGCGCGGCGGCAGACCGTCCTGGCGGCCGTCGCACTCTGTCTTCCCGTGTGGGCGGCTGCTGCCGAGACTGCTGCGGCGCCCGCGGACGCCCAGTCCGCCGTGTGGACGCCGAAGGAGCTGACCTTCGTCTTCATGGGCTTCACCGCCCGCTACTCCTGCGACGGCCTGCGGGACAAGATCCGGCGCGTGCTAGGCGAGCTCGGAGCGCGCAGCGATTTCACGGTGGACTACCACGGGTGTTCCTCGCCTTTCGGGAAGCCCGATCCCTTCCCCGGCGTGCGCATCAGGATGCAGGTGCTGGAACCGGCCGGCGCGAGCGACAAGAGCGCCGACGTAGTCGGGGCGCACTGGCAGAGGGTGGATCTGCACCTCGACAGGGATCCGGTCTGGGAAGCATCCGATTGCGAGCTGCTGGAGCAGATCAAGCAGAAGATCCTGCCGCTGTTTGCGACGCGCCAGGTGGATTTCGCCTCGAATTGCGTGCCGCACCAGGCCAATCTCGGCACCCGCCTGGCGGCCGAGCTGCTGTTCCCCGACCCGAAGGGTGACAAGACGGTCGCTTCAAAATAACCTCTCGGCGATGAATCAACGCGGCGGATCGCGCTAGGTGCGCGGCGCAAAGCCCCTCGCGGGCGCGCCCTCGAGGTTTCCGCTGCTGCTGGCATCGCTCCTCGGAGCGGCGCTGCTCATCAACTACGTCGACCGGGGCACGATCTCGACGGCCGGGCCGCTCATCAAGGCCGAGTTCCACCTCGATGCGTTCCAGATGGGTCTGGTGCTGTCGGCGTTCTTCACCACCTACGTGGTCTCACAGCCCTTCATGGGCATCCTCGTCGACCGCGTGGGCGCCGCGCGCGTGCTGGCCGCCGGATTCACAGTCTGGTCGGTCGGAACCTTTCTGGCGGGGCTGTCGGGCGGAATCCTGAGTCTCGTGGCGCTGCGCCTGGTGATGGGCGCGGGCGAGTCGGTCTGCTACCCGAGCGGCTTCGCGCTGATCGCACAGCGCGTCGAGGATCAGCACCGCGCGCGCGCCACAGCGATCATGCAGGTGGGGAGCGTCGTCGGCCCGGCGCTCGGAACCTTCGTCGGCGGTGCCATCATGATCCGCTATGGCTGGCGCGCGATGTTCATCGCGCTCGGCCTGGCCTCGCTCCTGTGGCTGATTCCGTGGACCTCACAGCTGCGCGTGCCCCCGCCGGTGGCCCCGGCGGACGCCGCGGCCCGCGGACCCAGGTGGATCGACATCGCTCTGCAACGGGCGTTGTGGGGCACGGTGTTGGGCAACTTCTGCTCGAACTACGCGTTCTATTTCCTGTTCACGTGGGTGCCGCTCTACCTCGTCGAGGAGCGCGGCCTGTCGCTCGGCGCGATGACCCAGGTGCAGGGCTTCATCTGGGTCATGGATTCGCTGAGCATTCTCGCAGTCGGGTGGCTGATCGACTGGTGGATCCGCCGCGGGGCGACTCCAAGTCTCGCTTACAAGACCGCGCTCTCCCTGAGCGCCGCCGGCGTGGGCCTTTGCCTGCTCTCCCTGAGTGGCGCGGGCGCGGCGGCGGGCGCCGGGCTGCTGCTCGCGACCGGGCTCGCCGACGGACTCAACTCGCCCTCGGTAGGCGCCCTCACGCAGCGCTTCGCGGGCCCGCTCGCGACCGGACGATGGATGGGTTTTCAGAATGCGATCAGCAATACCGCGGGCATTCTCGCGCCGAGCGTGACGGGCTACCTGATCAAGCACAACGGCGGCCATTACACCGTGGCGCTCTGGGTCACGGGCTGCGTAGCGTTGCTCGGAATCCTCGCCTGGGTGATCGTCGTGCCGCCGGTGGAGCCGGTCGACTGGAGCAGATCGCGCTCCTATTGATAGCTGCGCGCCCGCTCCTGATCCTCGAGGATGTCGCGCGCCGCGAGATAGAGGTGCGCGGTCGCCCACAAGCCCGTCGGCACGATGCACAGCATCGCCAGGCGTAATGCGTCGGCGTCGGAGAGGTGCCAGGTCAGGAACCAGTCCGCCAGCGCCCCGATCACGTTCGGGGTGATGACCAGATTGCCGAGGTTGGCGAGGAACAGCACCATCGCGCAGAACATGGCGCGCATGTGGCACGGCGCCAGGTTGTTAAGCAGCCCGAAGCCCGGCCCGATGTAGAAGTAGATCGAGGGGATGAAGATCCAGAGCATGGCCCTGCCGAGCGCGAGGTCGCGGGTGTAGTAGAAGACGCCGGAGGCGACCGTGGCGATACCGATGCCCGCGGCCAGGACCCAGACGATGCGCCGCGCGTCGATCATGGTGCTGCGGGCCATGAGCCAGCCGGTGGCGACGGTGGCGAGGCCGCCGCCCCAGAGATGCATGTTCTGCGTCACGTCGCTCGCCTGTCCGACGCTCAGGTGGTAGGTGCGCTGCAGGAACGCGGGCGTCCAGAACATCAGTCCCCAGCCCCACAGGGCGCACACCGCGGTGCCGATCATGGTGTGCACGGCCGAGCGCTGCCGCCACATGAAGCGCATGGTGGTCCTGACCGATGGCGCGAGGCCCTCTTTGCCGCTATCGAGGCAGCCACGTTTGGGCTCGCGCACCGTGAACCACACGGCGAGTCCGGCGAGTACACCCGGAACGCCGAGCGCGTAGAACGCCGCGCGCCAGCCGTGCTGATCGGCGATGGCGCCGGCGACGTTGTAGCCGAGCCAGGCGCCGATCGGCGCGCCGAGCGAGAACACGGTGAGCGCCATGGCGCGCCGTGTGGCCGGAAAGTAGTCGGACAGCAGCGAGTTCGCGCCGGGTGTGCCGCCCGCCTCACCGACCGTGACGCCGACGCGCGAGAGGAAGAACTGGAAGGCGGTCTTCGCCAGGCCGCATACCGCGGTCATCACCGACCACAGCACCAGACACACCGCGACGATCTTGCGGCGGTTATAGCGGTCGATCAGCCAGGAGAGCGGAAAGCCGAGGACGATGTAGAAGACGCCGAACGCCATGCCGGTGAGCAGCGAGACGCCGAGATTGGTGAGATGCAGGTCGTTCTTGATCGGGTCCAGTACCGTCGAGACGACGTAGCGGTCGGCGATGCTGAGCGTATACACCAGGCACATCATGATGAGCACGTACCAGCGCTCCGTCAGGGAGGCGGACTGCGGCTCGGCGACCCTCAGAGCCGAGGTGTCCGCGGCGACGCTCGACTGAAGCTCGCTCATGAGGTCTCGCTGTGCATCGATGGTTTCGGCAGGTTACGCCTGCGGCGCGCGGCTGTCTTCCACGATGAGGTCCGCGGCCTTCTCGGCCAGCATCATGACCGGCGCGTTGGTGTTGCCCGAGGTGACGTTGGGGAATGCCGAGGCATCGACCACCCGCAGTGCCGTGACGCCGCGCACGCGCAGGCGGGGATCGAGCACCGCGGTGCGCGGGTCGGACCCCATCGCGCAGGTTCCGCAGGCGTGAAATACCGAGCCCGAGCGGCGGCGGAAATCCGCGAGTATCTGCTCGTCGGCCGTGACCGTACTGCCCGGTTCCCGCTCGGCCTCGATGATGCCGGCGAGCGGCTCGGCCGCGGCGATGCGCCGCACGAGCCGCGAGCCTTCGAACACGTCCTGGATGTCCGCGGGGGCGGACAGCGCGTTCGGCTGGATCGCCGGGCTCTTGAGCGGATCGAGCGAGCGGATGTGGATGGTGCCGCGGCTCACCGGGCGGCAGGTGTTGAAGGAGATGAGGAAGCCGGCATAGGGATCAGGATTCATCAGGCGCCGGGTCGAGCCGAGGGTGGTGGTGGAGTAGCTCGCCGGATTGAAATAGAGGTGAACGTTGGGACGGGTGAGTCCGGCGCGCGTGCGCAGGAACGCGCCGGCCTGGTTGACGCTCATCGCGAGCGGCCCGGTGCGGCCGGCGAGCGCATAGCGCAGCGCCGCGCGCACCTTGCCGAGAAACGGCGCGAGCTCGTTGTTCAGCGTGCGTACCCGCGAGCGATAGTAGTAGTTGACCGCGAGGTGATCCTGCAGCCCGCGTCCGACTGCGGGCGAGTCGGCGATCACCGGAATTCCGAAACGCCGCAGGACCTGGGGGTCGCCGACCCCGGAGAGCTCGAGGAGCTGCGGCGAGTTGATGGAGCCGCCCGAGAGGATCACCTCGCGCCGCGCCTTGACGACCTGCCTGATGCCGGACTCTCTGAATTCCACGGCTGTCGCGCGCTTGCCTTCGAACAGGACGCGCGTCGCCTGGGCGCGCAGCCGGACCTCGAGGTTGGGACGGCGCCAGGCGGGGCGCAGGTAGGC
>DASPOP010000032.1:0-29138 GCA_035625955.1 Steroidobacteraceae bacterium
GGCTCGTGAGCTTTATGCAGTACGACCTGGGGTTCTTCGATGACCAGAGCATCCGCGTCGAATGCGCTCCGAACCCCTTTGAGGTAAAAGTGTTACCTATGTCTCCGGAATAATTTGTTACCCATGTCTCCGGAATGGACCTGTTATGGATTGGTCGGGGCAGAGGGATTTGAACCCCCGACCCTCTGCTCCCAAAGCAGATGCGCTACCAGACTGCGCCATGCCCCGAGCCGGGTCGCCGTGGCGCTGAGGGCCGCGGCGGCGATTCCGGCGTCATCGTAACCCAGCCGGGTGCGCTCCCGCACCCGCGGGAGCGCTTCCTCAGGACCGCCGCCAGCGGGTCTCCCCGCCCGGCTTGTCCTCGAGAACGACGCCGCGCGCGGCCAGCTCATCGCGGATGCGATCCGACTCCTTGAAGTCCCTGCGGGCGCGGGCGGCCTTGCGGGCCGCGATGCGCTCTTCGACTTCCGCGTCGCTCAACTGTCCGCCAGGGGGTGTGGCCCCGGTCGTCCGAGTCAGCCGGAACCACTCCTCCGCCGGCACCGTGAGCAGCCCGAGCACGTTCCCGAGGGCCGTGAGCTCGCCGCCGAGCGTTGCGGCACGCGCCTGCTCCCCGGCATCCCTGGCGGTGTTGATCTCGCGCGTCAGGCCCTGCAGTACCGCGAGCGCCTCGGGCGTGTTGAAGTCATCGTCCATCTTCTCGTGGAAGCGCGCCGTGGCGGCGCTCGCACCCGCCGCTCCCGCCGGCAGCCCACGCAGCGCAGTGTAGATGCGCGTCAGCGCCGTATCGGCCTGCTCGAGCTGCTCGAGCGAATAGTTGATCGGCCCGCGATAGTGGCTGGCGAGGAAGAAGTAACGCAGCACCTCCGGATGGCGCAGCGTCTTCAGCACCTCGCGCAACGTGAAGAAGTTGCCGAGCGACTTCGACATCTTCTCGTCGTCGACGTTGACGAAGCCGTTGTGCATCCAGAGATTCACGAACGCATCGCCCGTCGCCGCGCACGATTGCGCGATCTCGTTCTCGTGGTGCGGAAACTTGAGGTCCATGCCTCCGCCATGGAGGTCGAAATGCGTCCCGAGCAGCGCCGTCGACATGGCGGAACACTCGATGTGCCAGCCCGGCCGGCCGCGGCCCCAGGGCGAGTCCCACCAGGGCTCGCCCGGCTTGGCGCGCTTCCACAGCACGAAGTCGAGCGGATCGCGTTTCGCCTCGTCCACTTCGACGCGTGCCCCGGCGCGCAGGTCCGCGAGGCGTTTGCCGGAGAGGCGGCCGTAAGGTGCAAAGCTCGCCACCGAGTAGAGCACGTCGCCGTCGGCGGCCTGGTAGGCGTAGCCGCCCGCGATGAGCTTCGCGACCATGGCGATGATCTGCGGCACGTACTGCGTGGCGCGCGGCTCCTCATCCGGCGGCAGCACGCCCAGGCGCGCGCAATCCTCGTGCATGGCGGCGATGAAGCGCGCAGTGAGCGCCTGCGTCGTCTCGCCGTTCTCGGCCGCACGGCGGATGATCTTGTCGTCGATGTCGGTGATGTTGCGCGCGTAGGTGAGGCGATAGCCCCGGTGCCGCAGGTAACGCGTCACGACGTCGAACACCGTCAGCATGCGCGCGTGCCCGATGTGCACGTAGTCGTACACCGTGAGCCCGCAGACATACATGCGCAGGGTCCCGGGCGTGATGGGCCGGAGCTCCTGCTTCTCGCCGCTGAGCGAGTCGTGAATGCGGATCATGCGAAGCGCGCCAGCCGCTCGCGTGCCTTGCCGGGTGGCATGGCCTTCAGGAGCGGCGCGAGCTCGGGCCCATGCGCTCGCCCGGTGAGCGCCAGCCGCAGCGGCATGTAGAGCTGCTTGCCGTGGCGGCCGCTCGCGGCGCGCGCCGCGCCCGCGATCGCCGCGAGATCGTTGCCGCTGGTGGCGGCGGCCGCCGCCGCGGCCGCGAAGTAGCCGCTGCCGGCGTCGCGCACCACGGCCTCGCCCCCCGCCTCGAGCGCCGGCGGGCCGCCGAATACCACCTCGACCCAGGGCAACGCATCCTCAGGCAGCACGAGGTTGGGGAGAATCGCGCTCACGAACGCGGTCGCCGCATAGCTCTCGAGCCCGGGCGGCAGGACGCCCTTGAGCCAGGTGCGCGCGGCCTCGGGGGTCAGGTGATGCGCGCTGTCCTTCTGCCAGACGGCGAGCTGCTGCTCGTCGAAGCGCGCCGGCGCACGCCCCAGGTGCCTCGGGTCGAAGCCGCGCGCCATCTCCGCGAGCGACAGCAGCCCGTGCAGCGCGCTCGAGTGGCCGAGCCGGAACAGATGATTGAGGAGCGCGAGCGGAAGGTAGCCCTGCTCACGGTACTCGCGCACGCTCGTTGCCGCGTGGCGCTTCGAGAGCGGCGCCCCGTCGGCGCCGAGGAGCAGCGCCACGTGCCCGTAGCCCGGGGCCGGGAGGCCGAGAGCCTCGAGCACCAGGAGCTGCCGCGGCGTGTTGGCGAGGTGATCCTCGCCGCGCAGCGCCAGCGTCACTCCCATGCAGGCATCGTCCACGGCGTTGGAGAAGAAGAACGCGGCCGAGCCATCGGCGCGCCGCACGACGAAATCGCCGATGTCATCGGTCGCGAAGCTCTGCTCCCCGTGCACCAGGTCTACCCACCCGACGCGCACCCCGGCAGGCACACGGAACCGCAGCGTTGCCGGCAGGCCCTGGCTGGAGCGCCGGGCACGCTCATACGGCGACAGATCGCGGCAGGTCCCCGCATAGCGCGGCGGCTTGCCGGCGGCGAGCTGTGCGCGGCGCGCGAGCTCGAGCTCGAGCGGCGTGCAGTAGCAAGGGTAGACGGCATGGCGCTCCTCGAGCTGCGCGAAGTAGCCGGCATAGAGCGCGCCCCGCTGTGACTGGCGGTAGGGGCCGAGCGCATCCTCGCGATCGGGCCCGGCGTCCCACTCGAGGCCGAGCCAGCGCAGGTCCTGAAGCAGCGCCTCCATGTGGGTCTCGAGGCTGCGCTCGGTATCGGTGTCCTCGATCCGCAGGATGAAGCGGCCGCCCGCGTGCCGGGCGAGCAGCAGGTTGAACAGCGCGGTGCGCGCATTCCCCAGGTGCAGCTCGCCGGTGGGGCTCGGAGCGAAACGGGTGACCGGCGGCGGGCTCATTGACCCCATGTTACGGGATTGGGGCGAAGCGCAACAAAGGCGTGCAGGTCGTCTGCAGCGCTGTCGCGGACCCGCGCCGCAGCTTAGAATTCGCCGCCGCGCCCGGCTTTTTGCCGCGCGCCAGAAGCTGGAGGATCGATGCCCATCAAGTTCCGCGCACCCCTTGCCGCCGCCACGCTGCTCCTTGTCGTCGCCTGCCTGCCCGGCGCGGCGCGCGCCGAGGAACAGACCACCCAGGTGCGCGTGGTCACCAACATGGGTGACTTCGTCATCGAGGTGCGGCCCGAGCGCGCCCCGCTCACGGCCGCCAACTTCCTCCGCTACGTGAAAGAGGGCTTCTACACCAACACCCTGGTTCACCGCGTGGTGCCGAACTTCGTGATCCAGGGCGGCGGGCACGATGCCGCCAGCATGAACCTGAAGTCCACCCACGAGAGTATCGTCAACGAGTCGGGCAACGGCCTGCAGAACAAGCGCGGCGCCGTGGGCCTGGCGAGGAATCCCTCCGCGCATTCGGGCAATGCCGAGTTCTACATCAACCTGGTCGACAACCCGGATCTCGACCCGGTGCCGACCCGCTGGGGTTATGCGGTGTTCGGCCGTGTGGTGCAGGGAATGGACGTCATCGACAGGATCGGCGAGGCGCCGACCGGCGCCGTGGGCCCGTTCAAGCAGGACGCGCCGTTGAAGCCGATCATCATCCAGAGCGCGGCCGTCGTGGCGCCCACCGCGGCGGCGACGCCGGCGGCGCAGCCGGTGAATCCGGCCGAGCCGCAGAAGATCCTCTCGCCGAAATAGCGCGCGGCGCCC
Source organism: Steroidobacteraceae bacterium (assembly GCA_035625955.1). Taxonomy (GTDB): domain Bacteria; phylum Pseudomonadota; class Gammaproteobacteria; order Steroidobacterales; family Steroidobacteraceae; genus 13-2-20CM-66-19. The sequence continues at coordinate 3,939 of DASPOP010000032.1, forward strand.
GACGTCCGCGATGACGCAGCTGTTCGTCTCGGACGTGCACCTCGGCGAGGATTTCGCGCCGGCGATCGAACAGTTTCTCGGGTTTCTTGCGACGCACGCTGCTCGCGCCGAGGCGCTCTATATCCTCGGCGACCTGTTCGAGAGCTGGGTAGGGGATGATGACCGGAGCGAGGCCGCACTCGAGGTCTGCGCCGCGCTAAAGACGCTGACCGCCAGCGGCGTGCCCTGCTTCGTGCTGCACGGCAACCGCGACTTTCTCCTCGGGTCCGGCTTCTGCGAGCGCACGGGCGGTGTGCTGCTCACCGATCCGGTGGTCGCCGAGCTCGACGGCGAGCGCGTGCTGATCACGCACGGCGATGCGCTGTGCACCGACGATCACGCCTACCAGGAGCTGCGCAGCATCGTGCGCCGGAGAGACCTGCAGCGGCGCTTCCTTGCGCTCCCCCTCGCGCACCGCGAGGTGTTGGCGGGCGAGGTCCGCGCCGGCAGCCGCCGGCACACCTCGCGCACCGTGCCGACCATCATGGACGTCAACGCGGATGCCGTAGCGCGCGCGTTCCGTGCCGCGGGCGTGCGGCGCATGATCCACGGCCACACCCACCGCCCGGGCGTGCACGACCTGACGATTGACGGCGCGAGCGCCCAGCGCATCGTGCTGGGCGCCTGGTACGAGCAGGGAAGCTATCTGAGCTACGAGCGCGGGAGCTACGCGCTGCGTGCGCTGCCGCGGTAGCCGGGCCGCACACGGCCGCTGCCGGGCGCGGGCGAATCCTTTCGCCCGCGCTGACCTCAGGGGGGCAGGACGTCAGTGAGTGGTGGGTGCAGCGGGCGCGCCGGCCGGAGGTCCGCGGTGACCAAACCCATGGTGCATCTGCTGCAGCGTCTGGAACTTCTTCATCTGCAGCGGCGAGAGCACGCCCGAGAGCTTGGCCAGGGTGTCCTGGTTGATCTGCTGATGCGCCGCGTGCAGCGCCTGGAAGTCGGGCTTGCCGCCCGCCGCCTTCGTCTGCTCGATGAGCGCCTTCATCTGCGCATGCCCACCCTGAAGGATGGTCTGCACTTGCGGCTTCTGGGCATCCGTCAGATCGAGCAGGATCGCGAGCTTTTCCATGTGGCTCGACTGGTTGCCGCCGCCCGCTCCGGCCAGCGCGGCGCCCGCCCACAACACGGCCAGTGCCACGACCGAAGCCTTCATCAACGCTTTCATGAATCTCTCCTCGTGCGGGTGCGTAGGTTGGGTTGCACCGCAGGATCAAGGCTAACGGGTGGCCCGGCAGCAGCGCCGTGAGCAACTGTGAGGGAGTGTCACCCCCCCAAGAAAGGGTGCCGGATCAGTGCCGCCGGGGGAGCCTGAGGGCCGCCTCGAGGCCGCCCTGCGGGAGGTTGGCGAGCACCAGCGTGCCGCCGTGCGCCTGGGCAATATCCCGCGCGATGGTGAGGCCTAAGCCCGTGCCGCCGCTGTCGCGGTTACGCGAGTGCTCGAGCCGGTAGAACGGTTCGAATACCCGCTCGAGCTCTCCTTGCGGAATGCCCGGCCCCTCGTCGCGCACGCGGATGACGAGCTCGCCGTTGTCCTCGATCTGTACGGTGGCACGCGTGCCGAAGTCGACCGCGTTGGAGATGAGATTCGTGAGGCAGCGCTTCAGGGCCTGCGCCTTGCCGGTAAAGGGCGCGAGCGCCTTACCCGTGACGGCCACCGAGGCCCCCATTTCGGCGAACGCCTGACTCACGGCGGCGACCAGCCCGTTCATGTCGACCGGCACGGCGGGCTCGCCGTCGTCGAGGCCCCGGAAGAGCGCGAGGGCCTCGCGCACCATGAGCTCCATCTCGGTGAGCTCCTTGACGATGCGCTCCTGCAGCGCCGGGTCCTCCAGCGTCTCGACCTGCAGACGCAGTCGGGTGAGCGGCGTCTTGAGATCGTGCGACATCGCCGCCAGCACGCGGGTGCGGCTGTCGAGATAGCGGCGCAGCCGGTCCTGCATGGTGTTGAAGGCGCGCGCCGCATCGCGCAGCTCGCGTGCGCCAGCCTCGGGGAGCTTCTCCGTACGCGCATCGCGGCCGACGCTGTCGGCGGCCCGCGCGAGCGCCGAGAGCGGCCGGGTAATGCTGCGCGCGGTCACGTAGAGCGCGATGACGAGGATCACGACCAGCAGTGTCAGGTTGACGCGCAGATTCCGCGGCAGGGGCGCCCCGCCCGGCATGCGCGTGACGCGAAAGAGCTCCGTGCCGCCGTCGGGGAAGCGCACCGATACATCGTAGAGCTGCGCCGTGTTGCGGTGTGCGGCCAGCTCGCGCGCCTCGTAGAACGGCACGGGCAGCGCGATCGCCGGGCGTTCCGGATCGAGCGTGCGGCCGACGCTCACCTCGTAACTCTTGCCGAGCGCCGCTGTTACCTGGTCCCTGAGCGTCCGCTCGAAGTCGGTGAGCAGCGGCACGCGCACGAAGGTTCGCTGTGGATCGAGCAGATTGCGCGCCGCCCGGGGCGGATCATCCGCGGGCGGCGGCGGGAGCGAGGGCGGCACCCCGTGCGGCGCCGCGAGCTGCGCGACCGCCGTGGCGCGCTCCTCGGCCCCCAGCGGCGCGAGCATCTGCACCGTGTCGCTTATCCGCCGCGTCCATTCGCGCACGCTGCTCTGCAGGACGAAGTTCTCGCGCTCCTCGGCGATCAGCACCAGTCCCGCGGCCTGAGCGACCAGCACCGCGAGAACGGTCGCGGCGATCAGCCGGCCGAGGAGTGACTGCGGCCAGAATCTCAGCACCGGCTTCGGGGGCTCACTGGCTTGCGACGCTGACGCCGACGACATAGCCCTCGCCATAGACGGTCTTGATGATCTGCGGGGCGCGGGCATCGTCGCCCAGGATCTGCCGCAGCCGGCTGATGCGCACGTCGATGCTGCGGTCGAAGGGATCGGCGTCGCGCCCCCGCAGCAGCTCGGTGAGCTGGGCGCGGGTCAGCACCCGGTTGCCGGCCGCGAGCAGCACCGCGAGCAGCCGGTACTCGGCGCCGCTCAGGGCCACCTCCTTGCCCTCGGCATCGGTCAGCGTGCGGGTGATGGTGTCGAGCCGCCAGCCACCGAAGGTAAAGGAGCGCACGGTCTCGGGTGAGGGATCGCGCGGAGCGTGCGCCGAGCGGCGCAGCACCGCCTTGATGCGCCCGAGGAGCTCGCGCGGGTTGAAGGGCTTGGCGACGTAGTCGTCGGCGCCGAGCTCGAGTCCCACGATCCGGTCGACGTCCTCGCCGCGGGCGGTGAGCATGATGATGGGAAGCTGCGAGCGGCCCCGGAGCTCGCGGCAGAGCGACAGGCCATCCTCTCCGGGCAGCATCAAATCGAGCACCAGCAGGTCCACGTGCGAGCGATCGAGCACCCGCCGCATCTCCTTGCCATCCGCGACGGCCGTGGTGCGGAACTCGTGCTTTTCGAGGTACTGGGCAAGCAGGCCGCGGATCTCGCGGTCGTCGTCGACGATCAGCAGGTGCGGGCGGTCGTTCATTGCGCTGCGGAGCCTCTCGCGGAACCGAGGATACTGAGGCGAACAGACACCGGTAAGGAAATTTCGTGCCCTCGAGGCTTGTAACAAACTGTTAGTTTGCAGCGGGCGGAGGCCCCGAATGAAAGCGCAGCTCCGTATCGGGCGCGGTCGCGAGCTGCGCCTCGCGCACCGACAGCTCGGCGAGGCGCACTCGCCACTCGGACGGTGCGCGCTCGCGGGCGAACTCGAGATAGAGCTCGAAGTGCCGGCGCTCTGAGTCTGCGAGCTCGCGGTAGAGCGCCGTAAGCGGCGCCGGCAGACGCTGCGCGAGCAGGGCGAAGCGCTCGGCCGAGCGTGCCTCGATGAGGGCGGCGGCGAGCAGGAGATCGAGCTTGCGCTCCGGGTGCGTGGTGCGGAGCGCGCGCCGCAGCTCGTGGGCGTAGCGGCCGGGTCGCTGGCGCACCACGGCGATGCCGAGCTCGCGCATCGCGCGGTGTACCTGCTCGAAGTGTCGTAGCTCCTCGCGTGCCAGGCGCGAGAGGGCCAGCACGAGCGCAGTGTCCTCGGGGTAGGCGAAGATGAGCGCCATGGCGCTGGAGGCCGCCTTCTTCTCGCAGTTGGCGTGATCGACGAGGAGCTCGGGCAGACGCGCAGCCGCCGCCAGGGTCCAGGCGTGGGGGGTCGGCGCGCCGAGGATCGACTCGGGCAGCGGGTCGTGCGCGGGCGTCTCTCGCCGAGGACTCACGTGCGCACCTCGCGCGCGATCCACTCCCCGAGCGCGCGCGTCATGGCCTGCGCCGCATCGCCCGCGCCGGCGAACCGCTCGGCCGGCGTCTTGGCGAGCAGCCGCTCGATCAGCGGCTGCAGCGCCGCACAGGACGCAGGCAACCGCGGGATCGGCTCCTTGCGGTGCTTGTAGACGATCGCCATGGGATTGTCGGCGCGGAAGGGCTTCTCGCGCGTGAGCATCTCGTAGAGCATCACGCCGAGACTGTAGAGATCGCTGCGCGCATCGATCGGCTCGGCGTGGCCCTGCTCCGGGCTCATGTAGTGCGGCGTGCCGAAGATGGTGCCGCCGTCGGTCGCATCGGCGCTGAGGGCCGTATCCTTGGAGAGGCCGAAATCGATGAGCGCAATGCTGCCGTCGCTGCGCAGCATGACGTTGCCCGGTTTCAGGTCCCGGTGGAGCACTCCTGCGGCGTGCACGCGCTCGAGCGCCCGCGCAATCTCGATCGCGTAGAGCAGCGCCTCGCGCGGCCTGAGGGCCTGGGCGCGCATGCGACGGCGCAGATCCCCCAGCGGAAAATATTCCATGACGAGCCAGGCGTGCTCGTCGCTGATGCCGAGATCGTAGAGCCGCGCAACACCCGTGCCTTCGATGCGCTGCACCAGCTCGTACTCCTGGAGGAAGCGCCCGAAGATGTCGACCGGCTCGCGCTCGTCCTGGCGGTCGCGCGCCACCTTGAGCGCGACCAGGGTGCCCGCGCGCTCGCTCTCGCCGACGTAGAGATCGGTGAGTCGGCCTGCGGTCAGGCGGCGGATGCGCCGGTAGCCGCGGATGAAGGCATCGCCGAAGCGCTGCGACTCGTGGCCGGCGCTGCTCGAGCGCCATAGCGCGCGCGCGTGAGTCTGGCGCTGCTCGGCCGCCGTGAGCACGCGGCGGAACTCTTCGCTGTCGAGCTCCGCGCCGCTCACCGACCAGGCGCCGAGCGCCGCCGTCTCGCGCGCCACGGTCGAGTCGACACGCTGCTGCAGCAGCACGATGGGAGCAAACCCGGCGCGCCCGGCGAGCTCGCGCGCCCACTCGAGGCCCCGTCCGCCCGGCCATTGGTCCGCGAGCAGCACGGCGTCGAAGCCCTGCGCGAGAAACTCGGGGGCCAGCGCCCCCTGCGACACCGGATGGTGGACCGTGAGGCTCGCCTGCGGGCGCCACGCCATGAGGCGCTCGCGGATCTGCGCGCAGCGATGCGCGTCTGCTTCGATCAACAGCACCCGCATGGAGGCGCGATTACAGCACGCGGGCCCGCGGGCCGCCACGCGGGCCCGGAGCGCCGCCGGCCGTCTCGGGTTGGAGCTTCAGCCCTATGACGAGGTCCCCGACGTTGGTGCCCGTGGGGCCCAAGTGCACGAGATCCCCGCTCGCGGCGAGCGCCGCCCCCGAATCGGCCCGGGCGAGGCACTCATCGACGTCGAGGCCATCGAGGGTGACGCGTCCGCAGCTCTCGGCGTCGACCAGCGCGCCGGCGTCCTCGGTGACCCCATCGGTGCCGTCGGTCCCGGCGGCGAGCAGCATCAGGTCGGCATTGCCCGCGATGAGCCTGGCGGCGGCCAGCGCCAGATGCTGATTGCGCCCGCCCTTGCCCGGATTGGGTGGCAGCTGCACGGTCGACTCCCCGCCCCACACACAGACCTGGGCTGGCGAAAGCCTGAGCTCATGCGCGAAGCGCGCCGCGAGCCGCAGCGCATCGTCGTCGAAGCGCCGCAGAGGCGCGTGCACCGAGAGTCCGCGCATGCGGGCCGCCGTGGCCGCACCCGCGACTGCACGTTCGACGGAGGCGACAACCAGGCGCTCGACCCGGTCCTCGCCCTCGCTCGCCCGACCTAAGATCCCCGAGCCGATGACGTTGGGATCATCGCCCGGCACGTCGGATACGAACAGCGCCCGCGCCGCTCGCCCGGCGAGCCTTGAGGTGAGCCGTCCGCCCTTGATGCGCGAGAGCGCGATGCGCCTGGCGTTGAGCTCGCCGATCGCGGTGCCGGCGGCAAGCTCACGCGCCGTGAAGCTCTCGAGGTCGGCGAGAGTCGTCGGCGGCTTCAGCACCTCGACGAGGCTCGACGCGCCGCCCGAGACGAGAAACAGCGGGCGCGCTTCCCGCGGCAGTGCCTCGACCCACTGAAGGAGCCGCTCCCCGGCCGCGAGGGAGCGCTCATCCGGCACCGGATGGGAGCCGGCGACGACCTCGACGCCGGAAGCGCGCAGGAGCTCGGGCGGAGTGTGGCCCTCGCGGGTAATGATCAGGGCCCGGGCAATGCGTTCGCCGAGGGCGTCGAGGGCGCCTAAGGCCATGGCGGGCGCGGCCTTGCCGACTGCGGCGAGCCAGACGGGGCCCTCCGCCCCGGGCGCCGGGCCGGCGCCGCCGCTCGCGAGGGCCTCGCGCACGCAGCGCCGCCCGTCGACACAGTCGAGCGCCGCCTGCAGAAGACTCAGCAGTAATTCACGCCGCGGGTCGCTCGAGGGACCCAGCTCAGCTCCCGCGCACCACTTTGAGCTTGCGTCGGTCGCGGCGGGCGAGCTTGGCGGCGTCGGAGCGCTCATCCTGGAGCCGCTCGAGGTACTGCGGCGTCACATCGCCCGTGACGTACTCGCCCGAGAAGCACGAAGTGTCGAACTCCTCGATGCGGGCATCCTCGTGCTTGCAGGCGGCGATCAGATCATCCAGGTCCTGATATACGAGCCAGTCGGCGCCGATGAGGCTCGAGATCTCCTCCACGGTCCGGCCGCTCGCCACCAGCTCACTCGCGGCCGGCATGTCGATGCCGTAGACGTTCGGGAAGCGCACCGGCGGGGCGGCGGAGGCGAAGTAGACTTTCTTAGCGCCCGCCTCGCGCGCGAGCTCGATGATCTGCGCAGACGTGGTGCCGCGCACGATCGAGTCGTCGACGAGCAGCACCGTCTTGCCGCGGAACTCCAGGTCGATGGCGTTCAGCTTGCGGCGCACCGATTTCTGCCGCTCGTCCTGCCCCGGCATGATGAAGGTGCGGCCGATGTAGCGGTTCTTGATGAATCCTTCGCGGTACTTGACGCCGAGGCGCTGCGCCAGCTGCAGCGCCGAGGTGCGGCTCGTGTCCGGGATCGGGATGACGACGTCGATGTCGTGATTCGGGCGCGCGCGCAGGATCTTGTCCGCCAGCCGGTCGCCCATGCGCATGCGCGCGCGGTAGACGGAGATGTTGTCGATCTTGGAGTCGGGGCGCGCGAAATACACGTACTCGAAGATGCAGGGCGTGTGGCGCTGCGTGGCCACGCACTGCTGCGCGTGCAGCCTGCCGGCCTCGTCGATGAACACGGCTTCCCCCGGCGCCACGTCGCGCACCAGGCGGAAGGACAGGCTGTCGAGCGCGACGCTCTCGGAGGCCAGCATCCACTCGGTGCCGCGCGCCGTGCGGCGCTCGCCGAGCACCAGCGGGCGGATGCCGTTGGGATCGCGGAAGCCGAGGATCCCGTGGCCGATGACCATGGCTACCACGGCATAGCCGCCGCGACAGCGACGGTAGACGGCGCTCACCGCGGCGAACACGTCCGCCGGCGTGATGCGCGCCGTGCCGACCCGCTGCAGCTCGGAGGCAAATACGTTGAGCAGCACTTCGGAGTCGGAGGTGGTGTTCAGGTGACGGCGATCCTCGCGGATCAGGATCTCGGCGAGCTCGGCGGCGTTGGTGAGGTTGCCGTTGTGCCCGAGACAGATGCCGTAGGGCGCGTTGACGTAGAACGGCTGGGCTTCGGAGGCGCTGTCGCAGCCGGCGGTCGGGTAGCGCACGTGGCCGATGCCGGCGTTGCCCTTGAGCTCGACCATGTGGTGCTGCTGAAAGACATCGCGGACCAGCCCGCTGCCCTTGCGCACGCTGAGCTCGCCCTCGCCCGAGGTGGCGATGCCGGCGGCGTCCTGGCCGCGGTGCTGCAGCACCGTGAGCGCATCGTACAGGCGCTGGTTGACCGCGCTGGTGCCGACGATGCCGACGATGCCGCACATGGCTTTAGCCCGCGCTCCTCATACCTGGACGTCCCGGCTGTGGGGCTGGGCGCCCTCGCCCACCAGAAACCGCACTCCGTTCGCGATCGACTCGCCCACCGGGATGAGATGTGATTCGTGCCACCAGTGATCTTTGTCGAGCCGCAGCAGCTGGCCGAGCATCACGAAGATGCCGAACAGCAGCAGCCCCCGCAGTACGCCGAAAGCGAAGCCTCCCAGGCGATCCATGCCGCTGAAGATCGAGAGCCGCACGAACTGGCTGACCAGGGCGCCGATCAGCGCGCCGAGCAGGAGCGCGGCGGCCAGGATGACCAGGCGCGCCACCCACGGCTTCACGGCCGTCGCCGACAGCGCTCCCCCGAGGTGCGGCTCGACGAGATCGGAGAAATGCCAGGCGAGAATCAGCGCCACGATCCACGTGACGAACGCGATCCCCTCGCGCAAGAGCCCGCGGGCGGCGCCGATCAGAGCCGAGATCAGGATCACGGCGAGGATCACGTAGTCGGGCGTAGTCATTGCAGATGCATGCTCCCGCGCTCACTCCGCGCCGCGCGAATTGTACAAGAGCGCTTCGCTGCCTGCCGAGCGCTGCGTCGCACGGGTCCGGCGTTACTTCGGCACGACCGCGCCGGCGTGTCCCTGAGCGTTCAGCTTCGCCGCCATCTGCTCCGCGGCGGAGTGGTCGCGCGCCGGTCCCACCTGCACGCGATAGAGTCGCCGGCCCGTACTGCCCCGCGACACGCTGACGGGATACCCCAGGCCATGCACCTGCTGCGCCAGCCGCTCGGCGTTCGCGCGGCTCGCAAAGCTGCCGAGCTGCACGACATAAGCCCCGGTTCCGGTCGCCGCCGCAGGCGTTGCGGCGGGGGCCGGCGTGGCTGCCGGGTGGGGCACCGCTGTCGCCGGCGCGGGAGTTGAAGCGGCGGGAATGGGCGTCGCGGACTCGCCGTGCGCCGCGGCCGCTATCGGCTGAGGTTTGCTTGGCTGGGCGGCCGGCTCTGCGGCCGGGGCCGGCGCAGAGGGCGCGCTCGCCGGTTGCAGCTGCAGCGAGCCGCTCCCCGCGTGGGGCTCGTCCGCCAGATTGATGGTGTAGGAGCGTAATGGCGCTACCTCCGCCGAGGGCGCCGGCCCGTGTGTGTGGGGTGCCGGGCGGATCGGCCCGCTGAGCAACTCGGGCACCAGCACGACGATCAGGCCTACCAGAATGATTGCGCCCGTCAGCCGTTCTTTCACCAGGGTGTTCACGATGGGGGCGAAAGCGAGAAACCCAAGGCCGCGGAGACCGTGGTTAGTATATCCGAAGCCACTCGAGCGCCGGCCCGACGGTGTAGAAGGAACCAAACACCACGACGCGGTCTCCGGGGCGCGCCAGCGCGCGCGCACACACGCACCCCTCCTCCGCCGAAGCTGCGAGCGTGAGGTCACCCTGCCGCAGGCGCATGCGTTCGGCGAGCGCTGCGGCGCTGCCGCCGCGGGCACCCGGCAGGGCGCATACGATCCAGTGGTCGATGAGGGGAGCCAGCGCAGCCGCGATCCCCGCTGCGTCCTTATCGGCGAGCACGCCCGCCACGGCGAGCGTGCGCCCTCCCCCGGCCGCGGCGCCGGGCAGCGGCCGCTCCTTCAGGTGCGCGGCGAGGACGCGTGCGGCGGGCTCGTTGTGGGCAATGTCGAGGATCCATTCGACCGGACCCGGGACGATCTCGAAGCGGCCCGCGAGGCGTACGCCCTCGAGCGCCGTGTCGACCGCTCGCTGATCGAGAGCCGCAGCCAGAGGCGCCGCCGCCGCGAGCGCCGCGACCGCGGTGATGGCGGTCGCGGCGTTGCGGTATTGGATCGAGCCCGCCAGCGCCGACGGCACGAGGTCCTCGAGATGAAGTCCAGCGCTCCGATAGCTCCAGCGCTCCCCGGCGATCTCCCAGCTGAAGTCACGGCCCGCCACGAGCGGCCGGGCCCCGAGCGCGGCGATCCTTGCGAAGACGCTCGCGGGCATGTCGGCGGTGCCGAGCACGGCCGGACGGCCGGCGCGGAAGATCCCGGCCTTCTCCGTCCCGATGGCCTCCAGGCTCTCGCCGAGGTACTCGCGATGATCGAGCCCCACCGAGGCGACCACGGCGACGTCGGCGGAAACCAGGTTGGTGGCATCGAGGCGACCGCCGAGGCCCACTTCCAGCACCGCCACTTCGACCGCGCGATGCGCGAAGACGAGCAGGGCCGCCAGCGTGTTGTACTCGAAGAAGGTGAGCGTGGTCGCGCCGCGCGCCGCCTCGATGCGCTCGAAGGCCTCGATGAGCTCGGCATCGCCGGCCTCCGCGCCGCCTACGCGGACGCGCTCGTTGTAGCGGACGAGGTGGGGCGAGGTAAAGAGGCCCACCGGTGTCCCCACGGCGGAGAGCAGTGCCTCCGCGTGAGCGGCCACTGAGCCCTTGCCGTTGGTGCCGCCGACGGTAATGACGCGGAAGGCGGGAGTTGCCACGCCGAGCCGCCCGGCGACTTCCGCGACCCGTTCCAACCCTAAGTCGATGCTGCGCGGGTGGACCGAGTCCTGAAGCTCGAGCCACTCGGCGAGCGTGCGCATTGAGGCGCTCGAGGAGCGCGGACCGCCTTCAGGCGGCCGCGACCGGCAGCTTCAGCAGCAGCCGCAGCAACGCTGCGATCCGGTCGCGCATGTCGCGCCGGTCGATGATCATGTCGATGGCGCCGTGCTCGAGCAGGAACTCGGCGCGCTGGAAACCCTCGGGCAGAGTCTCGCGCACGGTCTGCTGGATGACGCGCGGGCCTGCGAAACCGATGAGCGCGCGCGGCTCCGCGATGTTGAGGTCGCCGAGGAGCGCGAGGCTCGCCGACACCCCGCCCGTGGTCGGATCGGTCAGGACCGAGATGAAAGGCAGGTGCGCCTGAGCGAGGCGCGAGAGCGCGGCGGCGGTCTTCGCCATCTGCAGGAGCGAGTACAGCGCCTCCTGCATGCGCGCCCCGCCGCTCGCCGAGAAGCAGATGAACGGCCGCCGCTCCTGGATGCAGTAGTCGATGCCCCGCTTGAAGCGCTCGCCGACCACCGACCCCATCGAGCCGCCGAGGAACTGGAACTCGAAGGCGGCGGCGACCACCGGCAGTCCGTGCAGCGCTCCTTCGAGCACCACCAGCGCATCGCTCTCACCGGTCGCCTTCTGCGCCTGGGTGAGGCGGTCGCGGTACTTCTTGCTGTCGCGGAACTTGAGCGGATCCTCCGGTGCGATCGCCGCGCCGATCTCCCCGACGGCCCCCGGGTCGAGGAAGCGCTCGAGCCGCTCGCGCGCGCGGATGCGCATGTGGTGGCTGCACTTCGGGCACACATAGAGGTTGCGCTCGAGCTCGGCCCGGTACAGCACGGCATCGCACGCCGGGCACTTGAGCCATAACCCCTCCGGCACCGAGCGCGTACGCCGCTCGGTCTTGATGCGGGAGGGCATGATCTTCTCGAACCAGGTCATCGGGGGAACTCTTGCTGCGTCGCAGAAGCTTCAGGCGGCGCTTGGATCATAACTGATCGGGACCCTGCGACCCTTCCGGCGCCGCAGCCGGCAGCCCGAAGGCCGCCGGGTACTGCACCTCCCAAAGATAGAGCCCCACAGCGGGCGCGGTGGCGGCGCCGCGGGTCCGATCGCGTCCCTCGAGCACGGTGCGCGCCCAGCCGGGCGGCTCATCGCCCTTGCCGACGGCGATCAGGAGGCCGGCGATGTTGCGCACCATGTGATGGAGGAAGGCGTTGGCGACCGCCTCGATGACGATCCACTCGCCGCGTCGCCCGACCGTGAGGCGCGTCAGGCGCCGCACCGGCGACTTCGCCTGGCACTCAGAGGAGCGGAAGGCGCTGAAGTCATGCTCGCCCACCAGCAGTGCGGCCGCCTCCGCCATGGCTCTCGCATCGAGCACACGCGTCACCCACGCTGCGCGCGCGGCGTGCAGCGCCGAGCGCGCGGTGCGATTCAGGACCAGGTAGCGGTAAACGCGCGCCGTGGCCGAGTAGCGCGCATGGAAATGCGCCGGCACCGGCAGCGCCCAGGAGACGGCAAGATCCGGTGGCGCCTCGGTGTTGGCGCCCAGGATCCAGCTGCGGGCACTGCGCTCGGCGTGCGTATCGAAATGCGCGACCTGCGCGCGCGCATGGACGCCCGCATCCGTTCGCCCGGCGCATACGAGGCTCACGGGCTCTGCCGCGACGGCGCCGAGGGCGCCTTCCAGAACCTGTTGAACGGTGCGGACCGACTGCTGGCTCTGCCAGCCGGCGAAGGCTGAGCCGTCGTACTCGATGCCGACGGCTATGCGGTTCATTGGTGCTTATTCGCCCTTGGTGAAGCGGGCAAAAGTCACGCCTTTTGCCCGCGGGCTCGATCCCGTTGGGCGACTGGCCTGCTGAAACGGCCGCAGGCCGTTTCAGCCAATCAGACAATCATCCCGGTAATGACTCCATCAGCCGCTGCGCTTCCTGCTTCTGCGCCGCCGAGCCCTCAGTCATGACTTCTTCGAGGATGTTGCGCGCGCCGTCCGGATCGCCCATGTCCATGTAGGCGCGGGCAAGGTCGAGCTTGGTGCCGACCTCGCTCATCGTCACGGGCTCGAGGTCCGGCAGTGCGAGGTCCTCGTTGGCGAGCCTTTGCGTCGCCGCAAATGCCGCGTCCGGCACCGTCGCGGTGCCGACGTCGAGATCGAGCTTGCCGCCGTTGCCCGGGTAAGTGCCGGTGCCGAGATCGAGATCCACGCCCGCGGCGCGCAGGTCAGGATGGGTGCCGGTCGTCGCGCTGCTGCTCACGTCGATGTCGACGGTATCGCCGCGCATCTGCGCCAGGCGCGAGGTCTGCGAGCCGTCCTGGAGTGGCCCCGCCTGCGTGAGGGCGTTCTCGAGCTCCTCCTGGTCGAACTGCCACTGGCCCGTGGTCGAGGTCTTCGCGTGCGCGGCGGCCTGCGCGGCCGTGTCTTCGAGGTTCCGGCGCGTCTTCTCGTCGAGTCCGGCCACCATGGTCGGCGCATCGGCGCCGGCGCCGAGCACCGGCTGCTCCTCGGTGTCGACCTGGCCTAAGTCCAGTCCCAGATCGTCGATCGCGAGCTCCGCCGTCTGCTCTGCGCCGCTGCGTACCCGCGGCTCGATCTTCGCACGGACCGTGCGGCCGTCGTCCGGCTCGAGCGTCGGCTGCTCGACCGTCGGGCCTTCCGTCTCCGCGGTCTGCTGGCGCATCTTGGCAGTCATCTGCCGCGTGCTGCCGGTCGTGGCGGCATCGCGGTGGCCGCCGCCGCCCTGGAGCACGGTGAGGTTGCGATCGGTCACCCCGGTGGTCGCCTCGGTCATCTCCGCGGTGCCCTCACCGACCGCGGCGCCGATGTCGAGATCGACACCCTGTCCGCCCTCGGTCGGCACCGGCTCGCCGAGGAGGTCGAAATCGACCCGGCTCTGGCCGCCCTCGAGATTGAGGTCGACGCCGCCTGCAGCTGCGCCACCTACGGCGCCACCGCCGGAGAACAGCGGATCCTCGGGGGCAAGCTGCTTGCCCATGATGAGGATCTTTTCCCACTCGCCGGGCGCGGCTTCCGCGCGCGTCTGCGCGAGCTCGTGGGCGGTCTGCAGGAACTGCTCCTTGTTGCCCCAGACGAAGAACACCTCGAGGAGCTTGAGCTTCAGGTCCCGGCGCCCCGGCTCGCGGCCGATGGCGATGCGGATGAGGTCGGCGGCCTGGTCATAGAGGCCGTAGGCCATGTGGAAGTCGGCTTCAGCGAGGGGGTCGCCCTGATCGAGATTGATCGCGGTCTCGCTGCTGATCGTGTCATCGGCGGTGACGTGCCTGGCCGCCGCCGCCGGCGGCGGTGCGGCTCCGGCGGCCGCGATGCGCGGCCGCTCGTGTATACCGGTCTCCTCGACGACGACGTCGGGCTCGGGCTCGGTGAGCGGCATCGCCCGCATGCTCGGGGTCTCGAACCCGCCTGAGCCGCGGGCGGAGCCGCCGCTCAACGCACCACCGGCGCCGCTCGCTCCGGCCACGGCGGCGACCGCGAGCCGGCCGAGTGAGTCGTCGAATTCCGAGGCGCGGCGCGAGCGCAGGAACCTGAGGCCGGCGACCACCGCCAGCACCAGTGCCACGAGCGCGAGCACCCACCAGTAACCCATGATCGTGTCGAGGATCGAGCCGCCCTCAGCGGGTGCCGGTGCGGACTTGGCTGCCGGCAGGGGTTTGGGCAGGGGCTTCGAGACAGGCGGAGGTGCAGCCTCGGCAACCGGAGGCGGCGGTGCTTCCGTCGGCGCGGGCTTCTCAGCCGGCGCGGGCGCGGGCGGCGGCGCCGCCTGGGCGACCGGAGCCTTGACGGGCGACGGGGCCGGAGTCGGAGCAGGCGCGGGCGTCGGAGCGGGCGGCGGCGCTTTGGCGGCCGCCTGCTTCGCGGCGAGCTCGGACTGCAGCCGCGCGAGATCCTGGTTCTTCAGGTCGAGGAGTCGCTTCGACTCGGCGAGCTGCCCTTCGAGGTCATGCACACGGCCCTTGAGCTCGCCGACCTCGGCGCTGTTCGCCGCAGTGCCGGTGCCGGCGGAAGCGGTCTCCGACGGCGTCACGAGACGAAGATGGCCGGGCTGCGAGCCTTGGCCCGCAGCCGGAGCGGCCGCGGCCTCGGCGCCGCCTGCGGGCGCCGCGGTGGAGCGCCACGCCGCGGTCTGGCGATTGATCTCGGCGGTGGCATCCGCGGGCGAGATCGCCTCTGCGGTCGCCGCGTCCGGAATGCGCACGACGGCGCCCGAGCGCAGCAGGTTCATGTTCTGCTGGAACGCCTTCGGGTTCGCCTGATAGATGGCGAGCATCCAGCTGCGGGTACGCGCGGTGTTCGTGGTCGCGCCGGTCACGCCGCGCGCGATCTCGGAGAGCGTCTCGCCCTTGTGAACGACGTGATCCGTGTTGGCGCCCTGCTCCGCGCTCGGCTCCGCCGCAGGAGCGGCGGGCGCAGGACTCGCGCTCGCGGTTTCCGGCGCCGGCGCCGCCGCCACGCTCGCGGGCGGCGCTTTCCTGGTGGCACTGCGCGCAGGAGGCGCGCTCGCTGCGGGCGCGGGAGTCTCGGCCGGCGCCGCAGCCTGTGCAGTGTCGGCCGTTGCAGTCTCGGCCGCTGCGGGCTCGGCCGCAGCCGGCGCTGCGGGTGCCGCGGCTGCCGCCGCTGGAGCTTCGGCACCGCGAGCGATCGTCCCGGCGCGTGTGTCGGCACCGGTCACTGGCGCTGCGACCGGCGCGTTCGCCACCGCCGGCTGATTCGGCGTGTACACCGGCGGATCGAGCAGCATGGTGTACTCGCGCACCAGCTGTCCGTGCGACCAGGTGACATTGATCAGCAGCGTGATGAAGGGATCGGTGATCGGATCAGTCGACTTGACCTTGATGATGTGGCGGCCGTCCTGGGTCTCCACCGTGCGCAGCTGAACGCCCAACAGGTACGTGGGGTAATCGATGCCGTTCTGTGAGAAGACCTCGCGAGGAGCCAGAGTCGCCCGCAGCGTGTTGACCTCATCCGGCGCGACGTCGGTGATCTCGATCTCCGCATCGAGCGGCGAGTTGAGCGCCGACTTCAGGTGAATGTCTCCGAGACCAAGGGCAAACGCCGCTGACGGCAAAGCCAGCAGCAATGCCAGCGCCCGGCTTGAGCGTTTGGCGAACATCACGGCACCCCGGCAGGAGTCATTTGAAATGTCTTGTAGAAACAATCGGATGGACCATTAGTTGCGAGTCCACCACGAATTGGGCGGCAATATAACTTAAATAGGCTTACAACCCAAAGCCTGAAGCCTTCCGCTGCCGTCGATCGCGGCTCACCGGCACACATTGTCGGGCACAATCCTCGAGTTAAATCCCCGTTCAGAGGTGGAATCTTTACGGATTCTTAGGACATAAACTGTGTCGCGGTTCGCCTCGGAAGGGGGTCGCGGGGCGCGGGCGGCGGTGGAACTGTGATCGCCGCCACATCTTCCGGGCGAGAAGCGTAGGAGCAGTCGGGAGCGGCGCCTCGCGGGCGCCGCGGCGCCGCCAAAGGCCCGGCCGCTAGGTGCGCGCGGCGCCCGGAATCACCGGGGTCGGGGACTTCACGTCGGCGTTCTGCGCGCGGTGGCGCAGATAGTGGTCCATGAGCACGATCGCGAGCATCGCCTCGGCGATCGGCGTCGCGCGCAGCCCCACGCAGGGATCGTGTCGGCCGGTCGTGACGATCTCGGTCGCGTTGCCTGCGAGGTCGATGGTGCGCGCGGGCAGCTGGATGCTGGAGGTGGGCTTCAAGGTCAGGTGCGCGACGATGTCCTGGCCCGAGGAGATGCCGCCGAGAACGCCTCCGGCGTGGTTGCTGAGGAATCCGCCCGGCGTCAGCTCGTCGCGATGCTCGCTGCCACGCTGCGCGGCCGCTCTGACGCCTGCGCCGAGCTCCACCGCCTTAACGGCATTGATGCCCATGAGCGCATGGGCGATGTCCGCATCCAGCCGGTCGAACACCGGCTCGCCCAGGCCCGGCGGAACGCCGCTCGCGACCACGGTGATGCGTGCACCGATCGAGTCACCGGCTTCGCGCGTCTTCCAGATGAGCTCCTCGAGCTCCGGCACCCGCCCGGGGTCCGGGCAGAAGAAGGGGTTCTGATACGCGAACGCGGGGTCGACCGCCTCGAGTGTGAGCGGGCCGACCTGGCTCAGGTACCCGTAGATGCGCACGCCGAGCCTCGTCCCGAGATAGCGCCGCGCGATCGCGCCGGCCGCGGTGCGCATCACCGTCTCGCGCGCGCTCGAGCGGCCGCCGCCGCGGTAATCGCGCACGCCATACTTCTGCTGATAGGTGTAGTCGGCGTGTCCCGGGCGGAACCGATCCTTGATGCGCTCGTAGTCGCGCGAGCGTGCGTCGGTGTTCTCGATGAGGATCCCGATCGGCGTGCCGGTGGTGCGCCCCTCGAAGATCCCGGAGAGGATGCGCACCTGGTCGGCCTCGCGGCGCTGACTGACGAAGTGCGACGTGCCGGTACGGCGCCGGTCCACGTCCTGCTGAAGATCCGCCTCACTCAACTCGAGCCCCGGCGGGCAGCCGTCGACGATGCAGCCGAGCGCCGGCCCGTGGCTCTCGCCGAACGTGGTGACGGTGAAGAGCTTGCCGATGCTGTTGCCGGACATGGGCGCTAGTGTGCCACGAGTTGCTCGCGTGTCAGCAGGAACACCCCGCCGCCGCCGCGCGCGAACTGCAGCCACAGGAACGGGAGCCTCGGGTACGCGCGCCGCACCGCAGCTTCGGTGTTGCCGACCTCGACGATCAGGAGTCCCCCGCTTCGCAGGTGGTGCTGGGCCTCGCGCAGAATCACGGCCACCGAATCGAGGCCCCGCGCACCCGCCGCAAGCGCCACGCGCGGCTCGTGCCGGTACTCGGCAGGGAGCCCCCTGAGCTCACGGGCACCCACGTAAGGCGGATTGGCGACGATGAGGTCGTAGGTGCGGCCTTGCAGCGCGCTGAAGTGATCGGATTTGAGCAGCCGCACGCGCCGCGCGAGGCGGTGGCGGCGGACGTTGATGCGTGCGACCTCGAGCGCCGCGGCCGAGATGTCCACGGCGTCGACTTTCGTCCCCGGCAGTGCCTTGGCGCAGGCAATGGCGATGCAGCCCGAGCCGGTGCCGAGATCGAGAATCCGCCGCACGCGCTCCGGATCCGCCCACGGCGCAAAGCCCCGCTCGATGAGCTCCGCGAGCGGCGAGCGTGGCACGAGCACCCGCGCATCGACCGCAAACGAAAGGCCCGCGAACCAGCTGATGCCGGTGAGGTAGGGAGCCGGGAGGCGCTCGGCGATGCGCCGCTCGATGAGCTCCCCGGCGCGCGCTGCGTTCGCAGCGCTCACCCGGCGCCGGTAGAGCGCGGCACCGCCTGTGTGGGGCAACTTGAGCGCGTGCAGCGTGAGGCTCGCGGCCTCGTCCCACGCGTTGTCGGTGCCATGGCCGAAGTGCACGCGCGCGCGCCTGAGACGCCGCGCGCCGCGTGCGATGAGGCGGCGCACGGTGAGAGGCGGAATCCGGCCGGCGCGCCGTTTGAGCTTAGATGCACCGGCCATCCGCCCTCGAACACTTATGAAATAATTCGCTCATGAGCGTCGTGAGTACCGTGAGCACCGTGCGGCACCGCCGGGCCTGGATCCTCGGGGTAGTCATCCTCGCCGTCTGCGCCGGGCTCGTGGGCTTCCTGCTCGCGCGCCAACTTGACAGGGAAACTCCCGTGCTGGCAAGCGGCACGTGGTTGCCGCGCCCGAAGCTGATCGGGAACTTCGAGCTCATCGATGCGAGCGGACAGCCGTACACCAACGCGGATCTCACCAGTGCGCCGACGCTGGTCTACTTCGGCTTCACGCGCTGCCCGGACGTGTGCCCGACGACCCTGGTGAAGCTTGCGCAGACCCTGAAGCAGCCGGCACTCGGCTCGCTGCGGTTGGTGTTTGTCAGCATCGACCCGCAGCGCGACACGCCCGCCGCGGCGGGGCTCTACGCGCATGCGTTCGACCCTTCCTTTCAGGGTGTCACGGGGAAGCCCGGGGAGATCCTCAAGGTGGCCAGGAACTTCGCGGTGGCCGTCAACCGCGTCGAGCTCCCGGGAGGCGACTACACGATGGACCATTCGGCGGTCATCTTCCTGGTCGACGCGCGCGGGATCGTCGCGATCTTCACTCCGCCCTTCGAGGTGCCGGCGCTCACGGCGGACCTGCGCCGCGCGGCGCCCTATCTCGAAGCGCCGCCGGGCCGGCATCCCTCATGAGCGCCGACGACACCGGGGCACGGCTCTTTGTCGGCCTCCAGTACCTCCTGCCGCAGCATCTCCTGTCGGGCGCGGTGCACTGGCTCGCGCGGGTGCAACTCTCCTGGGTGAAGAACGCGCTCATCGACAATTTCGTCGTCAACTACCGCCCCGACATGAGCGAAGCCGAGGAGTCCGATCCGCGAAAGTACGCGAGCTTCAACGCCTTCTTCACGCGGGCACTGCGCCCGGGGGCGCGTTCCGTGGACCCGGCGCCGACGGCGCTGGTCTCGCCGGTCGATGGCACGGTGAGCCAGATCGGGCGGATCGACGGCTCATCGCTCGTGCAGGCGAAGGGGCTCACCTACACGCTCGAATCGCTCCTCGATGAGGCAGCGCCCGCCTGGGCGCCCGTGTTCCGTGGCGGGGCGTTCGCGACGCTCTATCTCGCGCCGCACGACTACCATCGCATCCACATGCCGCTCGCCGGCACGCTGCAGGCAGCGTGGTACGTGCCGGGCCAGCTGTTCAGCGTGAACGCGACGACCGCGGCGCAGGTGCCCGGGCTCTTCGCCCGCAACGAGCGCGTGGTGTGCGTATTCGCGGACGGCACGCTCTCCTTCGCGCTGGTACTCGTGGGAGCGCTGTTCGTCGGCAGCATGTCGACCGTGTGGCACGGTGATGTCACGCCGCGCAGCCCGCGGGTCCGTGGAGACCTGGCGGTCGACTTCGTGCGCACGGGCCTGAAGCTCGGGAAGGGCGCGGAGATGGGCCGCTTCAACATGGGATCGACCGTGATCCTGCTGCTGCCGCCCGGCCGGTCCGAATGGCAGGACGGCCTCGCCGCCGGCAGCGCCATCCGCATGGGTCAGGCCCTGGCGCGGCTCTCATGAAGGCAGGCGAGGACTGGCGGCCGAGCGCTGCGCTCGAGGCGCTGCGCGAACGCGCCGCGCTGCTGGCACGCGCCCGGGAATTCTTCGCGGCGCGCTCCGTGCTCGAGGTCGATACCCCGCTGGTCGTCAATTCCCCGGTGAGCGAGGTGCACATCGCGAGCGCCATCGTCGGGCTCGCGGAGGAGCAAGCCGCCTCCGGGGCGGCGCCGCCGCTCTACCTGCATACCTCGCCCGAGTACGCGATGAAGCGCCTGCTCGCCGCACACTCCGGCGACATCTACCAGATCTGCCACGTGGTGCGGGGCAATGAGCGCGGACGACTGCACAACCCGGAGTTCACGCTCATCGAGTGGTACCGTCTCGGCTTCTCGCTCGGCGCCCTCATGGACGAGGTGGAGGAGCTGGTACGCATCCTGCTGGGTCCGGCCGGTGCCGCACGCCGCAGCGAGCGCCTGAGCTACCGCGAGGCGTTCGCGCGCGAGCTGGCGCTCGATCCCTTCAGCGCGCCGGACGCGGCACTGCTCACGGCCGCGCGCCGCCTCGGACTCGAGGCGGGCGGCACGGACCGGGATGAGCTCCTCGAGTTCCTGATGGGCGTGGGCGTCGGTCCGCGCCTCGGCCGCGGCGCCCTCACCTTCATCCACGGGTATCCGGCGACTCAGGCGGCGCTCGCGCGCCTCGATCCCGAGGAGCCGCGGGCGGCGCTGCGCTTCGAGCTCTACTGCGAAGGCATCGAGCTCGCCAACGGTTTCCAGGAGCTTCAGTCCCCGGTCGAGCAGCGCGCGCGCTTCGAGCGCGACAACGCGGAGCGGCGGCGCACCGGGCAGCCGGCGCGGCCGCCGGATGAGCGCCTGCTGGCCGCGCTCGCCGCCGGGCTCCCGGACTGTGCCGGTGTGGCGCTCGGGCTCGATCGCACGCTGATGCTGGCCCTCGGAGCGAAGCACATCGACGAAGTGCTCGCCTTCCCGACCGGGCGCGCCTGAAGCGCATGAGCAGCGCGCGTTCCGCATGACTTCTGCACGCCTCTCGCCCCGGGGGCTCGCCGCCGGGATCGCCGCCTTCACGATCTGGGGATTCTTCCCGGCCTATCTGCATCCCCTGAGCGGCGTGCCGCCCCTCGAGATCGTCGCGCACCGCATCCTCTGGTCGTGCCTGTTCCTCCTCGGCGTGCTGCTGCTGCGCGCCGAGCTCGGCTGCCTCACCACGACCATCGGCAAGCCGCGGCTCCTCGCCGGGCTCGCTGCGTCTGCGCTCCTCATCACCTGCAACTGGCTCGTCTATGTCTGGAGCGTTACCCATCATCACATCGTCGAGTCGAGCCTCGGCTACTACATCAACCCGCTGGTGAACGTGCTGCTCGGGGTGCTGGTGCTGCGCGAGCGCCCCAACGCCGTGCAATGGAGCGCGATCGCCCTGGCCGCGGTCGCGGTGCTGTATCTGGCCGTCGAGGCCGGCCGGCCTCCCTGGATCGCCTTCGCGCTCGCCTTGAGCTTTTCGCTCTACGGTTTCGTGCGCAAGGTGATCAGCGTCGACGCCCTGCCCGGGCTGGCGACCGAGACGCTGCTGCTCGTGCCGTTCGCGCTTGGGCTTCTCGTCTGGTCCGAGGCGAACCACACTGCCGCATTCAGCCACGACGGAGCCGCGATCGCGGCCTTACTGGTCGGCAGCGGCATCTTCACGGCGGTGCCGCTGTTCCTGTTCGCCTATGGCGCGCGGCGGCTGCCTTACTCGACGGTGGGAGTGCTGCAGTACATCGGCCCGAGCCTGCAGCTCGTCTGCGGCGTGCTCTTCTACCACGAGGATTTCGGGCGCGCGCGCGCGGCGGGCTTCGTGCTGCTCTGGGCAGCGCTGGTGCTCTACGCGGCCGATGGGCTGCGGCGCGCGCACTCCCTCTCGCGCCGTGCGGCGCGCGGCTAGCAGGCGCCGCGCAGATCGCCCGGGGGCTACTGCTTGGCGCGCGAGATGTACTCGCCGGTGCGCGTATCGATGCGGATCACTTCGCCTTCGTTGATGAACAGCGGCACCCGCACCACGGCGCCGGTCTCGAGCTTCGCCGGCTTCTGACCGCCGGTGGCGGTGTCGCCCCGCAGCCCCGGATCGGTCTCCACGACCTTGAGCTCGATGTGGGGCGGCGGAGTGACGACCAGCGGCACGTTGTTCCACAGCGTGACGATGCACACTACGCCGTCCTTGAGCCACTGTGCGTTGTCGCCGACCGCCGACTTGCCGGCGGTGTACTGCTCGAAGTTCTCCGGGACCATGAAGTGCCAGAAATCCCCGTCCTGATAGAGGTACTGCATGTCCATGTCGACGACGTCGGCGGCCTCGAGCGACTCGCCCGACTTGAAGGTGCGCTCGATCGTGCGGCCGGTCTTGAGATTGCGTACCTTGATGCGGTTGAACGCCTGGCCCTTGCCGGGCTTGACGAACTCGTTCTCGACGACGGAGTAAGGGTCGCCGTCGAGCAAAACTTTGAGACCCGAGCGGATCTCACTGGTGGTATAGCTGGCCATTCCCGGATCTCGTGATTTCCAGGAGGCGGCAGGATGTTGCCGCCCCGTCGAAAAAGGGCCGCGTATGATAGCGGCATCGCCTGGAGGCCGCCAGAGAAGCCCCGCAGGCGCTTTTTTCCGCGAGGTCGCTCACGCGGGGGGCTCTCCCCCCGGTGCTAGAATCCAGCCGCTTTTGCTTGTGTGCAGTCCAGGGAGGCAGTCCTGATGGAGCCGAGCGCCGTTCCGCTCATCGTGCTCAGCGCCACGCGTGATCCCGTCGAGGCGATCAACGGCATGCTGCGCCGGGCGGGCGAGCCGGCGCACTGCACCTGGATCCCGGCGCTGCGCGATCTGGCCGATGCGCTCACCCAGATCAATCCCGAGCTCCTGGTGCACGTGATGGCTGACGCGCAGGAGCTCGAGGCCGTCATCGCCATCCGCGACCAGCTGGCGCCAACGGTGCCGATCCTGGCGCTTGCCCAGGAGGCCGACGAGGCCACCATCGCCCATGCGCTCGTGCTCGGCGCGCGCGACCTCGCTTCGCTCGCCCATCCGGACCGCCTGCAGGCGGTGATGATGCGTGAGCTCGAGACCTTTCGTGGCCGGCGCACCCTCGATGCGGCCATGCGCGCCGCACAGGATGCCCGCAGCCAGCTCGACACGGTGCTCGAGCGCTCCAACGACGCGATCATCCAGGTGCAGGAAGGGATCGTCACCGACGCCAATCCGGCGTGGCTCGAGCTCTTCGGCGTCGAGGAGGGGATCGCGGGTCAACCGGTGATGGACCTGTTCGAGGAGTCCTCGCACCCGGCGCTGCGCGGCGCGCTCGCCGCGTGTCTGCAGGGACGCTGGAGCGGAGATCACACTCTGAGGGCCAACGCCCTGCCCGCCGACGGCAGCATCCTGCCGGTCGAGATCGCCCTCGCCATGGGCGAGCACGAGGGCGAGCCTTCCGTGCGGCTGGTGGTGCCGGCGGCGCCGCGCACCAAGGCAGCGCCCGCCGAGCCGCGTGCCGCCGAGGGTCCGGCCACGGCCACCGACATCTACGGGCTGCTGGCGCGGCGGGAGCTGCTGCAGGGGCTCGGCGAGCGGCTCGCGACGCGCCCCTCGGGCGGAGTGCGCTGCCTCGCGGTCGTCAAGCTCGACAAGTTCGCTACCCTCGAGCGCGTTCTGGGCGTGACCGCAAGCGAGGACGTCGTCGCCGAGTTCGTGCGGCTGCTGCGCGAGACGGTGCGGCCAAAGGAGCTGCTCGGGCGGCTCGGCGGGATGCTGTTCCTCGTGCTGCTCGAGCGCGGCAACGAGAACGACATCAACGCCTGGGCCGAGCAGCTGCTGTCGCGCGTACAGAAGCACGTCATGCGCATCCGCGACAAGGCGGTGTCGGTGACCTGCTCGATCGGACTGTCGACCGTGTCGCCGGGGCGCGCGGCGCTCGATGCGGTGGTGGCGGATGCCCTCGAGGCCTGCCGCAAGGCAGGCTCGCGCGGCGGCAACCAGAGCGTCACCTCGGACCACGCCGACACCGAGAGCCGGGTGATGTCCTACGACAAGGTGTGGGTAAAGCACATCAAGGCCGCGCTTATGGAGAACCGCTTCCGGCTGGTGCAGCAGCCGATCGCGAGCCTGCGTGGCGAGGATCCGGGCATGTTCGATGTGCTGGTGCGCATGATCGACACCCAGGGCAAGGAAGTGCTGCCCTCGGAATTCATGGCGGCCGCCGCGCGCAACGACCTGATGAAGAACATCGACCGCTGGGTGGTGGGAGCGTCGCTGTCGTTCGCCGCGCAGAAAAAGCCCGAGTGCCTGTTCGTGCGCCTCTCGCGCGAGACCGTCAAGGACGAGTCCTTCCTCGACTGGCTCGGCAATCACCTGCGCACCAGCCGCGCCGAGCCCGAGCGGCTGTGCTTCCAGGTCACCGAGGAGAGCGCCGCCACCTACGTCACCCAGGTGAAGGCCCTGGCGAGCGCGCTGCGCGAGCGCCGCTTCCGCTTCGCGCTCGAGAGCTTCGGCGGCGGGCGCGACAGCTTAGGCATGCTCGACTCCGTGCCGCTCGACTTCGTGAAGATCGACGGCGCCGTGATCCAGGGACTCGCCGCCGATTCGCAGCTGCAGCAGCGCGTGCGGGCGCTGGTGGATACGGCCCAGAAGCGCGCGGTGCAGACCATCGGCGAGCGCGTCGAGGATGCCAACACCATGGCGGTGCTCTGGCAGCTCGGCGTGCAGTTCATCCAGGGCTACTTCGTCAACGAGCCCGAGGAAGTGGTCCTGAGCGCCGGGCGGTAATGAAGGCTCGCAGCGGACGTTGACTCGACGCCTTCACGCCTTCGGCGCGCTCTCCGCCGGCAGCCGCGCCTCCATGCGCTCGATCTTGCGCGGCCAGCCGCGCTTCAACACCGCGCCGCGCTGGGCGCGCTGGCCGAGATAATCCTTGAGGTCGCGCCACTCGATGACCTTCTGCGTCTCTCCCGACCAGAGAACGAGGCTCGCCTCGGGGGGCACGACTGCGATCGCCGTCATCAGCTCGGTGCGCGTGCGCGCCTTCTTGCCGGGGATGTCGTAGAGCTTGTTGCCCTTGCCGCGCGGCATCTCCGGCACCTCGCTCACCGGGAAGGCGAGCAGCTTGCCCTCGCTGCTCACGGCCGCCACGAGCGAGTCGGCCGAGGGCACCGGCGCCGGCGCCAGTACCTGCGCATTCTCGGGGACGGAGAGCACCGTCTTGCCGGCACGGCGGTCGGTGACCAGGTCCTTGAGGCGCGCGGTGAAGCCGTAGCCGGCATCGCTCGCAAGGAGCCAGAGGTCCTCGGGCTCGCCGATCATGACGCCGGCGAACTTGGCGCCGTCGGGCGGATCGAGGCG
>DASPOP010000033.1:0-9130 GCA_035625955.1 Steroidobacteraceae bacterium
GGCTCGTGAGCTTTATGCAGTACGACCTGGGGTTCTTCGATGACCAGAGCATCCGCGTCGAATGCGCTCCGAACCCCTTTGAGGTAAAAGTGTTACCTATGTCTCCGGAATAATTTGTTACCCATGTCTCCGGAATGGACCCGTGAGAGATGGTGGCCAGGGGCGGAATTGAACCACCGACACGCGGATTTTCAGACGGCGTCGGGAGACATCGAGTTCTGGTGGCCCAGTCTGGAAATTGACGGGTACGACGGCGGCTACGAGTGAATTTCCTGCCTCAAGATTCCCACGAGAAGTCAAGGCGTTACGGCAAACTCTTAAACTCCGGGTGGGGGCGCCAGACCAGGATGGACCGCAGCAGACCTTCGTTGATTTATCCGGACGCAGCCTCAGGCGATGTAGTGGTGCCGTGAGCTTAGCCCTGGCCACCTTGATCTACGAATGGCGGCGTTACCTCGCCGCCATCATCGCGCTCTCGGTCGCAGGCCTGCTGGTGCTGGCGTTGACCGGCATGTTTGCCGGCATGGTGCGCTCGTTCACCGCGACCGTCGAGCGCTCGCCCGCGGAGGTGATGGTGCTACCGGCCGACGCTGACAATCTCTTCGCCAACAACGCCGGACTCCCGCGGCGGCTTGTCCCAGAGATCTATCGCGACCCGGAGGTCGATGAGGTCCAGCCTCTCAACTTCGGGTTCACGGGTTGGAGCAACTTCCCGAAAAACGGGCAGCCTGAGAAGAGTACCGGGGTGCAGCTCATCATCCTCGATCCGACCCCGGGATCCGTGAGCCTGCCGAGCGACTTCGGGCCAGGTCTCATCGAGGCGCTGCGCGAGCCGTTCGCGGTAGTTGTCGATCGCAGCAGCCTCGGCAAGCTCGGAGTCGGGGAAGGCGACCGGGCCAAGATGAACGGCTTCGAGGTACGGGTGGCCGGGGTCACGAGCGGCTATCCGTCCATGTTCAATGCGATGGTATTTCTTTCGCGCCGGACCGCGGAGCTGTTACGCGTCTACAACGACGGCCCGCGGGTCGGGGCGCTCGTGGTCAAACTGCACGATGCCGGCGCGGCGCCGCGCGTTGCCGCTGAACTCAATACCATGAGCCACGGTCAATACCGGGCGTGGGTTCGTGAGCGACTCGCACGGGTCACGCAGAAGTCCATGCTGCGGGAGGGTGGCATTGCCGTGATGGTCGGCTTTGCGGTCGTCGTCGGCACATTCATCGGCATCGTGATTACCTGGCAGACCCTACAAGGCGCGATCCTCGCGAACATCAAGGAGTTCGCCAGCCTGCGTGCGCTCGGTGTCTCGATGCGCAGCCTCCGCCTGGTCGTGATGGAGCTCAGTTGCTGGATCGGGGTCGCAGGGCTTGGGCTGACGGCCGGGCTCGCCGGCGTGGTATGGTTGCTGGCGCAAGCCTCCGGCGTCCCGATGGACTTCCCGCTGTTCCTCGACGTCCCGGTCGCCGTGTCACTGCTGGCGATTGCCATTCTGTCCGGCGCTTTGTCGCTCCGCATCCTCAAGAAGAGCCAACCGGCGGACCTGTTGCGATGAAGGGTCTCGCGCTTACTGCACGCGGTATTGCCAAGGCCTATCGGATCGGCAAGATCCGCCAGCAGGTCCTGAAGAATGTGGACTTCGACGCTTACCACGGCCAGATGACCATGATCATGGGCCCTTCGGGGTCGGGCAAGTCGACGCTGCTCGCGACGCTGTCGGGGCTGTTGAGGCCGGACGAGGGCGAGGTGCGCGCGCTCGGTGAGAACCTCTGGAGCCAGAAGCCGCACAAGGTCGATCGTTTCCGGCTCGACCATTGCGGCTTCATTTTTCAAGGTTTCAACCTGTTTCCGGCGCTGGATGCCACTGCGCAGGTAGTGCAAGTGCTGCGTTATTGCGGGGTTGGGCGGCGCGCGGCGCACGCGCGCGCCACCGAGGTGCTCGAGGCGGTTGGACTCGGGCAGCGGTTGCGCCAGAGGCCGGCGGAGCTCTCCGGCGGTGAGAACCAGCGCGTGGCGATCGCGCGGGCGCTGGCAAAGTCACCGGCCCTGTTGTTCGCCGACGAGCCGACCTCGGCGCTCGATTCAGCCAATGGCCAAACCGTGATCCGGCTGCTGCACGAGGCGGCCCGGGAGCGCGGCGCCGCGATCCTGGTCGTCACCCACGACTCCCGCCTCGCAGCGCACGCCGATCGAATCGTCCATATGGAAGACGGCAAGATCCTGGACGACACCGGGGTGAACCTTGAACGAGCGTCGTGACCTGACAGTCATCGGCGCTGTGCTGCTCAGCGCCGTGGCCGTGTTGCTCGAAGCCTGCGGCTCGGGCAGCGCCGCGGCGCCCGGAACGGCATCCGCCGCGATTTCCCCCTACGCGACGATCGCGAACGGGAAGATCGACGTCGAGGGCGGACTGGTCGAGATTGCCGCACGCCGCGCTGGAGTCGTGCGCGACGTCATGGTGCAGGAAGGGACGGTCGTCAGGAAAGGCGAGGTGCTCGCCAGGCTCGAAGATGACGACTCGGTGCTTGCGGTGAACAGCGCGCGGGCTGCGGTCGCGCAGGCGGAGAGTCAGTTGGCCCTGACTCGGGTGAACATCCAGGCGGCGCAGCGCGAATACCAGCGGCTGGCGCGTTTGAGCGCGTCGCAGGTCGTGGCGCAGCAGCAGATCGATCAGGCGAGCGATACGCTCGCCACGGCGCAAGCGCAACTTACGGTGCAGCAGGCCGCCGTGCAGACGGCCCGGGCACAGCTTGCGCAGGCCGTGTACGCCGAAGATCTGACGATCATCCGCGCGCCGATGGACGGCAGGATCGTGCGTCGCTATGCCAACCCGGGTGCGGGCGCCTCGACACTCAATGTCTCCGACATGTTCGATCTGGAGCCCGCGAGTCCTCACATCGCGCGCGCCGAGATCGTTGAGAGCGCAATCCCGGATGTTCACGTCGGCCAGGAGGCGGAGATCGTCTCCGAATCCGACGCCGATAAGATTTCGGTCGGCAAGGTGCTCCGGGTTGCGCCCGTTTTCGGGACCCGCAAGCTGAAATCCGACACCGCCAAAGAATCGACTGATGAGCGGGTAGTCGAAGTAGTCGTGTCGGCGGACAACACGCCGTACCTGATTGGGCAACGTGTGATGGTGAGATTCCTGAAACCCGGCGAGCGAGCCGGCGTGAAGCGTGACGCATCGGTTGCGAAGTAGTTGGCCTGACCGCGCGTGCCCTCGGCCGGGGGCAGCCGCGGGCACGGTGGGTTTCTCTGCTCGCGAAAAAAGCCCTACTATTCAAAAGGGTAGGCGCCGACAATGACGAAGACGGATCGGTGGTGCTGGCAGTTCCCGAGCGCAAACTCCCCGAACGAACTCCGCTGAGCTGAAGCGCCGGCCGAATGCACGCGAAGACCCCTCATGACATGGACGGACCCAGGCGGTGGGCGTTGTGTGGCGTCATCCTGCTGGTGACCGCGTGGCTGCCGGCCTGGGCGCAGAGCGCGCCGGACGTCGAGATACTTACTTCGCAGCTCCGCGACAATCTCTACCTCCTGCAGGGGTCCGGGGGCAATACGCTGGTGTCCACCGGCGCCGACGGCGTCCTGCTCGTGGACGATGAATACGCCGACCTCAGCAGCAAGCTCATGACGGCGATCGGCAAGCTGACCGGCCGTCCCGTGCGCTTCGTGATCAATACGCACTGGCACAACGATCACACCGGAGGAAACGCAGCCTTCGGGAAGGCCGGGGCGCTGATCATCGCCCAGGACAACAGTTCGCGGCGCATGTCGGCCGACCAGGTCATGTCGCTGTACGGGCCGCAAGCGGCTTACGCACCTGTGGGCCGGCCGAAGCTCTCCTTCTCCCGCTCGATGCAGCTGCACCTCGATGGCGACACGATTGATCTCATCCATCTCGGCCCGGCACATACCGATGGCGACGCCGTAGTGTTCTTTCGCGGGCGCAACCTGCTGATGACCGGGGATCTGTTCGTCGGGCATGACTATCGGCCACCTTTCTTCGACGACCGCAACGGGGGCTCGCTGGAAGGCATGATCGCCGCAGCACAGGCCATCGTGGATTTGATCGATGACAAGACCACGGTCATCCCCGGGCACGGCGGCCCCGCGACGCGGGCCGAGGTTGCCGACTACCACGCCAGGCTCATCGACATCCGCGAGCGGATAAGGGCGGCGATTGCCCGCGGCGAGGGCGAGGAAGCGGTGGTCGCCGCCCATCCGATCGGCGATTTTGCGATCCCGGGGAGGGGAACGGATCGCTGGGTCCGCGTCGTGTACCGGGAGTACCAGAAGGGGCAATGACCCGGCGCCGGCTGCTTGCCGTCGTTTATACACTTGTATAAGCTGGCCTCGGTGAGCGCGAACCTACAGGGCCGGCCGACGACGCGCGAGCAGCTCCTCGCCGCGGGGCGGCGCATCATTCTCTCGCGCGGGTTCAGCGCGCTCACCACCCGGGAGGTGGCGCACGGCGCCGGGGCGAATCTCGGCAGCTTCGTCTATCACTTCAGGACCCGCGAGGCCTTCATCGAGGCGTTGCTGGAGAGCTGGTACGCACCGCTGTTCGCGCGCATTCGCCGCGCGGTCGGCAGCGAGGGCGGCGGGCTCGAGCGGCTGCGGGCTGCAATTCTCGAGCTGATCGAGTTCAGCGAGGGCGAGGACGTATTCCTCGGCCAGGTACTGCTCGCCGCCGCCAATGGCGAGAAGTCGGCGCGCTCGTTCCTGCGTTCGCTGACGAGCCGCCACCCGCGACTGCTGCTCGAGGCCATTCAGGCGGCGCAGGAGGAGGGCAGCGTGGTCCGCGAGGATCCGCTGCAGGTGCTGTGTTTCCTCATGGCCTCCGTCGGGCTGCCGCGGCTGCTGGCCGGCGCCTGGCAGGGCCCGCCGCTCTTCGACAAGGCCCTGTCGACCGCGCTCGGGCGCATCGCCCGCGACCGCTCGCGCATCGAGCAGCGGCTCGACTGGGCGATCCGTGGATTGACGCCTCGAGGTAACTGACATGGCCCTGGCCCTGCCGCGCAACAGACTCCTGCTGATTCTCGGCCTGCTGGTGCTGGTCGCCGCGGGGCTCGCGTGGGCGTGGGCACGCAATGCCCGGGCTCGCGAGCTGGTGCTCTACGGCAACGTCGACATCCGCGAGGTGACGATCGGCTTTCGCGTCGCGGGCCGTGTCGAGAAGCTCGAGGTCGACGAGGGCGACTCCGTGACCGCCGGTCAGGAGGTCGCGCGTCTCGATCCAACTCCGCTCGAGCTCGAGGCGAACGAGGCACGCGCCAATGCGGCCGCGGTAGGCGGGCGCATGGAGCTGCTGCAGAAGGGTTACCGCCCGGAGCTCATTGCCCAGGGACGCGCAACCGTGGCCGAGCAGGAGGCGGCGCTCACCCAGGCCGAGCAGAACCTGACGCGCCAGGAGCAGCTGAAGGGTACCGGGGCGGTGGCGCAGCGCGTCTACGACGACGCGGTCGCCGCACGGGATGAGGCACGCGCGCGGCTCAAGGCGGCGAGGGAGAATCTCACACAGCTCGAGTACGGCTATCAGCGGCAGGAGGTAGCCGAGGGCGAAGCCAATCACCGGCGGGCGCTTGCGGCGGTGGCCGAGGCCGAGCAGCGCCTCAAGGACACGGTGCTGCTCGCGCCGGCCGACGGCGTGGTGCTGACCCGCGCCGTCGAGCGCGGGGCGATCCTGGCCGCGGGGACGCCGGTCTTCACCATCTCCCTGCGCGCGCCCGTATGGGCGGTGGTCTACGTGGACGAGGCCAATCTCGGGCGCGTTGCGCCCGGGCAGAGCGTGTTCCTTTCCACCGACGCGCGGCCCGGGCGCGCCTATCACGGCCAGGTCGGTTACGTGTCGCCGACCGCGGAGTTCACGCCGAAGAACGTCGAGACCCCGGAGCTGCGCACGGCGCTCGTCTACCGCGCGCGCATCGTGGTGTCGGATGCCGACGCGGCGCTGCGCCAGGGGATGCCGGTGACGGTGCAGTTCGCGCCGACCGGCACGCACCCTTGAGGAAGCGATGAGCGCTGCCGTCGAGCTGGCCCACGTGACACATCGCTTTGCCGGAATCGATGCGCCGGCGCTCAGCGATGTCTCGGCCGCCGTGCCGGCCGGCGTCATCACGGGACTCGTGGGACCGGATGGGGCCGGCAAGACGACGCTGATGCGCCTCATGGCCGGGCTCCTCAAGGCGAGCACGGGGACGATTCGTACTGCCGGGCTCGATCCGATCGCCGAAGGCGCGGCGCTGCGCGCCCGCCTGGGCTATATGCCGCAGAAGTTCGGCTTGTACGAGGACCTCACCGTCGCGGAGAACCTCGATCTCTACGCGGATCTGCGCGGCATCGCGGGCGAGGCTCGCCGCGCGAGCTTCTCGCGCCTGCTCGCCTTCACCGAACTCGCTGCGTTCACGACGCGCGCGGCGGGCAAGCTCTCCGGCGGCATGAAACAGAAGCTCGGCCTGGCGTGCGTACTGCTCGGCAACCCGGAGCTCCTGCTGCTCGATGAGCCCTCGGTCGGCGTCGACCCCATCTCGCGCCGCGAGCTGTGGCGCATGGTGAACGAGCTGGCGGCGTCCGGAATGTCGGTTGTCTGGAGCACCTCCTATCTCGATGAGGCAGAGCGCTGTCCGCACATTCTTCTCATGAGCGCCGGCCGGCTCCTCTATGACGGCGCGCCGCGCGAGCTCACCGCGCGCATGGCCGGGCGCAGCGTCCAGATCGGGGATGCCAGCGGCAACCGTCGCTCGCTGCTGCAGCGCGCACTGCGGGCGAGCGAGGTCATGGATGGAGTCATCCAGGGAAGTCGCATCCGTCTGGTCCTGCGCGCCGCCGCCCGCCCGCCCGACCTCGCCGCGCTCGATGCCGGACGGGAGGCCTGGCTCCGTCCCACCGAGCCGCGGCTCGAGGACGCCTTCATCGATATCCTCGGCGGCGGCCCGGGAGGCGAGTCGGAGCTCGCGCGGGTCATGAGTCCGGTTGTCCTGCCGGAGGAACGGCGCGCCGCGGTGATCGAGGCGTTCAACCTGACGAAGCGGTTCGGAGATTTCACGGCGGCGTCGGCGGTAGGCTTTCGGGTGCGCCAGGGCGAGATCTTCGGTCTCCTGGGCCCCAATGGCGCCGGCAAGTCGACCATCTTCCGCATGGTCTGTGGTCTCCTGCCGCCGAGCGACGGCCATGCGAGCGTCCTGGGGATCTCTCTGCGCACCCAGGCCGCCGCCGCACGCCAGCGCCTCGGCTACATGGCGCAGAAGTTCTCCCTCTACGGCAACCTCACGGTCGAGCAGAACCTGCGTTTCTTCTCCGGCGCCTACGGGCTCTCGGGCGCGCGCCAGGCCGCCAGGATCGGCGAGATGCTGGAGACTTTCGCCCTGGGGCCGTACCGCAGCGCCCCGGCCGATGAGCTCGCGCTCGGCTTCAAGCAGCGCCTCGCGCTCGCCTGCGCGCTGATGCACGGCCCGGCGGTGCTGTTCCTCGACGAGCCGACCTCAGGGGTCGATCCGGTCACGCGGCGCGAGTTCTGGAACCACATCAATGGTCTGGTGCAGAAGGGCGTCACCGTCATGGTGACGACGCACTTCATGGACGAGGCGGAGTACTGCGACCGCATCGGGCTCGTCAACCGCGGGCGCCTGTTTGCGACCGGCACGCCCGATGAGCTCAAGCAGGCCGCGGGCCGCGACGGGCACGAGGCGCCCAGCATGGAGGAGGCGTTCATCGCGCTCATCGGGCGTTCGGGTGAGGAGCAGGAGCGGAGGGCGGTGGCGTGAGTACGCCGGTCAGCTGGCGGCGCCTGCGGGCTCTTTGTCGCAAGGAGAGCCTGCAGATCGTGCGCGATCCCTCCAGCATCCTCATCGCCTTCGTGCTGCCGATCATCCTGCTCATGATCTTCGGCTACGGCATCAACCTCGATGCCAGCCGCATCCGCGTCGGGGCGCTGAGCGAGGATCGCGGACCGGACGCGGCGCGCTTCATCGCGGCGCTGAGTGCCTCGCCGGTCCTCGAGACGCACCTCGCCAGGGTGCGCGGCGACCTCGATCACGCGCTCGCGGCCGGCGAGGTGCGCGGCTACGTGGTGCTGCAGCCCGACTTCAGCGCCCGGCTCGCGCGCCTCGATGCCACCGCTCCGGTACAGGTGATAACCGACGGCTCGGAGCCCAACACGGCGAGCTTCGTCTCCGCCTACATCCAGGGCGTCTGGTCGACCTGGCTCGCCGAGCGCGCCGCCGACCGCGGCCGGAGCTTCGCCCCGCCCATCGAGGTGACGGCGCGCTCCTGGTTCAACCCCGCGGCCCTGAGCCGCAACTTCATCGTGCCGGGCTCGATCGCGCTCATCATGACCATCATCGGGGCGCTGCTCACCTCGCTCGTGATCGCGCGCGAGTGGGAGCGCGGCACCATGGAGGCGCTGCTCTCCACTGCCGTCACGCGCACCGAGCTGCTGCTCTCGAAGGTGCTGCCGTACTACGTTCTCGGCATGGTGTCGATGCTGCTGTGCCTGGTGGTGGCGGTGTGGCTGTTCGGCGTGCCGTTCCGCGGCTCGCTGCTGCTGCTGCTGCTGTACACGACGCTGTTTCTCGGCAGTGCGCTCGGTCTGGGCCTGCTGCTCTCCACCGTGCTGCGCAATCAGTTCAACGCCGCGCAGGCGGCGCTCAACGCGGCCTTCCTGCCCGCCACCATGCTGTCCGGCTTCGTGTTCGAGATTGCCAGCATGCCGGCGCCGGTGCGCGCCGTGACCTACCTCATCCCGGCACGCTACTTCATCAGCGCGCTGCAGACGCTCTTTCAGGCGGGCTTCGTCGGCCGGATTCTGCTCGATGACTTCCTGTTCCTCACCGCCTCGGCGGCGTTCTTTCTCGGCCTGAGCGCGCTCCGGACCCGCCGGCGGCTGGACTGAAGCGATGCTGGGCCGCATCTTCACTCTGATCCGCAAGGAGCTGCTGCTCGCGCTGCGCAATCCGCAGAGCCGCCGGCTGCTGATCCTGCCGGTGCTGCTGCAGCTGCTGCTGTTTCCGTTTGCCGCGACGCTCGAGGTGCGCAACGCCACGCTGACGATCCTCAACAACGACCGTGGCGCCGAGGCACAGGAGCTGGTCAACCGTCTCGCCGCCGCGCGGGCGTTCCCGACCGTGCATCTCGT
>DASPOP010000034.1:0-8534 GCA_035625955.1 Steroidobacteraceae bacterium
CTCAGGCAGGACAAGCGCCAGGCGCGCCAGCAGTGGATGAAGAAACTCGCCGACATGGAGACCGCGGCCACCGAGAAGCTGATGCCGCTCTTCAAGTCCAACAACCGCCCGATCCATCCCTACCGGGTGGCCTACGAGCTCAACGAGTTCCTCGCCGACAACACCATCTATATCGGCGACGGCGGCGATGTGGTCACGATCTCGGCCCAGGCAGTGCGCCCGCGGCGCCCGGGCCAGTGGATGGATCCCGGCGCGCTCGGCTCGCTCGGTGTCGGCACGGGCTTCGCGATCGCCGCGGGGCTCGCACACCCCGACAAGGAAGTGCTGTGCTACTACGGCGACGGCTCCTTCGGCATGACCGCCTTCGACATGGAGACCGCCAACCGCTTCGGCGTGCCGTACATCGCAGTGGTCGGCAACAACTCCGCGATGAATCAGATCCGCTACGGGCAGATCGCCAAGTACGGCGAGCAGCGCGGCAACGTCGGCAACCTCCTGGGCGATGTGCCGTTCGGCAGGTTCGCAGAGATGCTCGGCGGCTACGGCGAGGAGGTGCACGATCCGGCGCAGATTGCCGCGGCGCTGCAGCGGGCACGCGAGTCGGTGCGCAAGCTGAAGAAATCGGCCGTGATCAACATCTGGGTCGACCCGCGCGAGTACGCGCCTGGGACCAAGAACCAGACGATGTACAAGTAGCCGCAGGCAGCAGGGAACCCCGCAGATGGCAAAGGCACTCGACGGCGTGCGTATTCTCGACTTCACCCACGTGCAGTCGGGCCCGACCTGCACGCAGCTGCTCGCCTGGTTCGGCGCGGACGTGATCAAGGTGGAGCGCGCCGGCGCGGGCGACATTACCCGCGAGCAGCTGCGCGACATCCCGGACGTCGACAGCCTGTACTTCACGATGCTGAACGGCAATAAGCGCTCGATCACGCTCGACACCAAGAACCCGCGGGGCAAGGCGGTGCTCGAGCGGCTGGTGAAGCATTGCGACGTGCTGGTCGAGAATTTCGCGCCCGGGGCGCTGGATCGCATGGGGCTCACCTGGGAACGGATTCAGCAGCTCAACCCGCGCATGATCTACGCCTCGGTCAAGGGCTTCGGCCCGGGCCCCTACGAGGAATGCAAGGTCTACGAGAACGTCGCGCAGTGCGCCGGCGGCTCCGCCTCCACTACCGGTTTCGACGACGGACCGCCGCTCGTCACCGCCGCCCAGATCGGCGACAGCGGCACCGGGCTGCACCTGGCGCTGGGCATCGTGGCGGCGCTCTATCAGCGCAACACCAGCGGCCGGGGGCAACGCGTGCTGGCCGCCATGCAGGACGGGGTGCTCAACCTCTGTCGCGTGAAGCTGCGCGACCAGCAGCGCCTGGCGCGCACCGGCGTCATGAAGGAATACCCGCAATACCCCGACGGCAAGTTCGGCTCCGCGGTGCCGCGCTCCGGCAATTCTTCGGGCGGCGGCCAGCCCGGCTGGATCATCAAGTGCAAGGGCTGGGAGACCGATCCCAACGCCTATCTCTACTTCATCACGCAGGCGCCGGTGTGGGCCGAGATCTGCAGGGTGATCGGCAAGGAGGAATGGATCACGCATCCGGATTACGCCACGCCCAACGCGCGCCTGCCGCGCCTCAAGCAGGTGTTCGACACCATCGAGCAGTGGACCATGACCAAGACCAAGTTCGAGGCCATGGAAGAGCTCAACAAGCACGACATTCCGTGCGGCCCGATCCTCTCGATGGAGGAGCTCGCGGCGGAGCCTTCGCTGCGTGCCACCGGCACGGTGGTCGAGGTGGACCACCCGAAGCGCGGCAAGTATCTGACGGTGGGCAACCCCATCAAGATGTCGGACAGTCCCACCGAGGTGAAGCGCTCGCCACTGCTTGGCGAGCATACCGAGGAGGTGCTGGCGGAGCTCGGCCTCGGCGCGGCGGACATCGCGGCGCTGCGCGCGGAGAAGGTGATCTGAGCAGAGCGCCGGGCTCATCCCACCGCTATGAAACAGGCTGCAACGATTCGATGGTTCCAGTGTTGGTCTCACAGCTGTAAGGGGGATCTTATGATCGACGCAAGAGCGCCCCGATTTCTGGGCGCAGCACTTACCGCAGTGCTCATCCTCAGCGGTTATCCCGCGCTCGCGCTCGCCGACCCGGCAGCGGACGCGGCGGCGCTGCAGGAGCAGATGCGCCAGATGCAGCAACGCCTCGACGAGCTGACCAAGCAGCTGCAGGCACTGCAAAAGCAGCAGCAACAGCAACAGCAGGCCCAGCAGGCGGCGGCGTCAGGACCGGCGGCGCCCGCGCAGGCCAAGGCGGCAGCCCCGGCGGAGCCCAAGTTCGACAAGTTCATCAAGGGCTTCTACGGCACGCTCGATGTGTCGCTGGACGAGGCCACCAAGGGCATGGACGGGATGATCGCCTACCACATCGAGAACGGCGGCCTCGGGCCAGGACTCGATTTCACCAACCCCAAGGGACCGCCGGCCGGCAAGGTCGGCTGGGAGCCGCAGCTCTCGACCAACAAGTCCGTGCTCGGCTATCGCGGCAGCTACCCGATCGCCGATACCGACTTCGACTTCGTCTATCAGCTCGAGGCCTCGGTGGCGCTGACCGCCGCCTCGGGACTCAAGACGTCCTACGTGCAGCAGTCCAACAACGTCTCGGGCGCCATCGGCTCCGGCGACAGCTTCATCGGCGTCTCCAGCAAGGACGTCGGCCGGCTGCGCTTCGGGACGTTCTACGGGCCCTACAAGCGCTCCACCGACCGGCTGAATCCGTTCTCCGGCATGCTCGGCGACTATGCGGTCGTCATGGGCAACACGGGCGGCGACAACCGGGTCGAGTTCGGCACGCGGCTCGAGCACTCGATCGAGTACGACTCACCGAAGCTCGGCGACATGTTCAACTTCAACGTGCTCTACTCGCCCGGCCAGAACCGCACCTTCGACAACGTCATCCAGTCGGCGGGCTCGCCTGACTGCAGCGGCGGCAACATGCCGGGCAGCGGCAACCTGCTCCTGCAGTGCGATGACGGCGGCTTTGGCGACGCCTTCTCCGCCGACATCGAGTTCGAGCTCTCGGGCTTCTACGCCACGGTCGCCTACGAGCTGCACAAGGACGTGAACCGCAACAGCGACGGCATCGGCTCGAACAACCCGGTCTACGCGGCGCTGAACGTCGCCGCCGGAGTGGACCCGGTCACCGGCGCCTGCAATGACCCGACCGGCGTGCTCGACTGCGCCACCTTCGCGAACCTGGTGGCCGAATTCCCGGGCTGGGCCAACATCGCCGGCGGCACGCCGCCGTACCTCAACGACGTCGGCGACGAAAAGGCGTTCAAGGTGGGCGCGCAGTACCGCTTCCCCTTCGGCTTCACGGTGGGCGCGATCTGGGAGCACATGACGCGCGACGTGCCGGCGAACCTGCAGTTCCAGAACGAGCGCGAGCGCAACGGCTCGTGGCTCGTCCTGTCGCAGGATCTCGGGTCGAAGGACAACCTGAGCGCGGGCTGGGCGCACGCGGGCAAGACCCCCGGAGACCCGGGCGGGCAGCATAACTACAACCCGCTGGCGGAGGCGGACACGGCGGACATGTACACGATCGCCTGGAAGCACCGCTTCGACAAGGCGCTGTACTGGTATGCCGACTGGGCACTTACCGTGAACCACGGCAATGCGCATTACGATCTCGGCGCCGGAGGCCGCGGGCTCACGACCGACTGCCACGACGGCACCAACACCGTGATCACCGACGGTACCAGCGCCGGACCCACGACCTGGGGCGGATGCCGTCCGCAGGGATTCTCGACCGGGATCGACTACCGGTTCTGAGCAGGCGGTATCGAGCCGACTCGAGCGGCCAGCTGCGCGTCAGGAGGCGCGCAGCTGGCCCGCCGTGATCCCGAGGTGGAGCGCGGCCGGCGCAGCGCGCGGCTAGGGCGCCGCGGGCACCACCGGCAGCAGGATCCGCGAGGGATGTGCGGGGTCCATGTAGATCGTATTCTCGGCGACGCGGGAGCTGCGGTTGTCGTTGAGCGGCTCGCCGGTGTTGGGATTGACGTCGAAGCGCGGAAAGTTGCTGCTCGAGACGTCGAGCCGGATGCGGTGGCCGCGCTTGAAGACCAGCGAGGTCGGATAGAGCTCGATGGTGAGCTCGTAGGGCCTGCCCGGCTCGAGCATCGCGGGCGTCAGCGGACCGTTGCGGTAGCGGGCGCGCACGATGCTGTCGCCGATGTTGAGATCGATGCCGCGCGGGAAGTCGGCGCTGGGCGGATAGACGTCGATCAGCTTGGCGGTGAAATCCGTATCCGGTCCGTCGGAGGCCGCCCATAGTTTCACGATCAACCGCCCGGTCACCTCCAGGTCCTCTTTGAGCGGCGGCGTCTGAAAGACCAGCACGTCGTCGCGCGCGGACAGCGGGTTGGAATCCGTGCAGCTCCAGAGATCGGTGTGGCAGCGCTGGTCGGTCGCACCCTGGCTCGCGAGCGCGCCCTGGGACGAGAGGTTGCCGCCGAGAGTGGGCACCGGGTGGCGCGGGTCGAAGCGGTATCTGATGGGCGCGTGCGGCGCCGGGCGCTCGGCCGACAGGAGTCCGCCGCCGTGCAGATAATAAGCGCTGGCGCGCGCGCGGCTCAGGGGCCACTCCTGCTCATCGCGCCAGTGGCCGCCGACGAACACCCGGCCTTCCGCGGTCTTGTGCGCATCGCCCCCGCCCATGACGTAGAGGCGCACCGGAGCTTCGCGCTCGACGCCGTTATCGACACCCTTCAGCCAGTGATCGAACCAGCGCTGCTCGAAGGCATTCAGGTCGATGGCCGCATCGGGCGTGAACTGGGCATCCCCGGCGAAGCTCTGGCCCGGGCGGCTGTGGATCCAGGGACCGACGATGAGGCGCTGCAGGCTCTGCTTGTGGGCGCGCAGCCCGGCGAAGTTGAGATTCGCCACCTGCAGCGACCAGGAGTCGTACCAGCCGGTGACGTGATAAACCGGTATGTCCTTGTAGTCGGCCATGTGGTCCGGAACGTCGATCCCCATCGCCGTGTAGACCGGATCGGCGCCGCCATGGCTCATCGCCTCGATCAGCCACTTCTCGTAGTCCGGCGCGAACTTGAGTGGCGTCGTCCCGGCGCGCAGCGGCAGCGCGCTGACGTACGCAGGCACCTGATTGCCCAGCTCGGCGAGCGCCGGCGCAGCCGCCGGGTCGCTCGCCGCGCGCAATCCGGCCGTGAGGCTCTCGGCGCCGGTTGCGTTGCCGAGTGTGAACACCCAGTTGAACCAGCGCAGCTCGAAGGCGCCGTTGTGCCGCACCCCGTAGCGGCCGGGATCGGACATGGAAAAGAGCGGAATCATCGTCTTGACGAAGGGCGCGCCGGCGATCGCGAGCGCCTGCTGGGTCGCGCCCTCGTAGGACGTCCCGAGCGTGCCGATGCCGCCGTCGGACCAGCTCTGGTGGCCGATCCATGCGGCGGTGTCGTAGCCGTCGGTGCCGTCGTCGTACATCGGCCGCCAGCGGCCCTCGGACTGGTAGCGGCCGCGCACGTCCTCGACCACCACCACGTAGCCGCGCGCCGCGAAGTAGTCGGCAAAGGGCGGCGCACGCACTGCCTTGCTGTAGGGCGTACGCATGAGCAGCGCGGGGAACCGGCCCTCGGTCGCGATCCCGGCCTGCGCCGGACGGTAGACGTCCGCCGCGAGCCGCACGCCGTCGCGCATCGTGATCATCACGTCGCGCGCGACGGCGACCTCGGGTGGCGGCGCGGCGCCCTCGGCGCCTGCGGCCGCAGCCGGCGCGAGGCCTGCAAGCAGCACCGCCGCGAGCGGCGTCCGGTGGGTCGCCTCTCTCATGATGGGAGCCTCACGATCCCCAGCGCGGCGGCCGCTTCTCGATGAAGGCCTGCACGCCTTCCAGTGCGGCCTCCTCCATCATGTTGCACGCCATGGTCTCGCCGGCCGCCTCGTAGGCGCTCGCGAGACCGAGCTCCGCCTGGCGGTAGAAGAGCTCCTTTCCCATGGCGACGGCGACACGCGGCTTGGCCACGATGCTCGCCACCAGCCGCTCGGTCTCCGCTTCGAGCCCGGCAGGCTCGACCACGCGGTTCACCAGGCCGCGGGCGAGCGCTTCCTGCGCGTCGATGAACTCGCCCGTCACCAGCATCTCGAAGGCGCGCTTGCGCGATACATTGCGCGACAGCGGCACCCCGGGGGTCGAGCAGAACAGCCCGAGGTTCACGCCGCTCACCGCGAAGCGCGCGGTGCTGGACGCCACCGCCAGATCGCACTGCGCCACCAGCTGGCAGCCCGCCGCGGTGGCGATGCCCTGTACGCGCGCGATCACCGGCACCGGCAGGCGCGTCAGGCTCAGCATCATGCGGCTGCACTGGGCGAAGAGCCGCTCGTAATACTCCTGCGAGGGCTCGGCGCGCATCTCGCGCAGGTCGTGGCCGGCGCAGAAGGCCTTGCCCTCGGCGGCCAGCACCACGACACGCACCGACTCATCGGCGGCGATCGAGTCGAGCTCGCGCTGCAGAGTGCCGAGCAGCGCCTCGGACAGGGCGTTGTAGGCCTGCGGGCGATTGAGAGTCAGCGTGACCACGCCGCGCGAGTCGCGGCTGCGCTTCACCAATGGCTCATCGTTGCTCATGCGTGTTCTCCCTGCGCCATTGTGCCGCGGCCTCTCACCAGCAGCCAGTTCACCGTCGCCGTCAGGATCACCGCCAGCAGGATGAGCGACTTGCTGAAGTCGACCCGTGTCAGCAGCGCGAGGCAGATCAGGACCCCGAGCGCCGGTATGATCGCACCGCCCGGCAGGCGGAAGGCTGCGGCCCCGGGCTGCTTGACGCGCAACACCGGCACCGCGGCGCACACCGCACCGTAATAGAAGAGTCGCGCAACCGCCGACAGCGTGACGTTCCATGTGAAGCTGCCGAGGAGCGCGAAGGCCCACAGGAGCACGGCGTACACGAGGATTGCGAAGTATGGCGTGCGAAAGCGGGGGTGAATCGCCGCGAAGCGCGCCGGGAAATCCCCGCGCTCAGCGAGCGCGAACATGGCGCGAGGCGCGCCCAGGAGATTGGCGCTCAGGTACCCGTACACCGAGATCATCGCGCCGACCGAGACCAGCGCCGCGCCCCCCTGCCCCATCATCACCCGGGCCGCATCCGCAAGCGGGCGCTCGCCGTGAGCGGGATCCGGCAGCACCCCGACCACGACCAGCTGCAGCGCGGTGTACAGCAACACCACGATGAGCAATGCGACGAACAGTGCGAAGCCCGCATCGCGCCGCGGATCCTTCGCCTCGCCCAGGGGAAAGAGCGCCGCCTCGTAGCCGCCGTAGGCGAAGATCATGAGCAGCAGTGCCTTCAGCCAGCCGTCGAGTCCGCCGGTGGAGGCCTGCGCAGCCGGCAGCGGGTGGGCCGCGAGGTAGACGATTCCCACGGCTGCCACCAGCGCGAGCGGCACGAGCTTGGCCACCACCGACACGTTGCTCACCAGGGTGCCGGCCGCGACTCCGCGGTAATTCGCGAACCCCAGCGATCCCACGAACAGCGAGATGATCAGCAGCCGCGGCAGCGGTGCACCCGCCTCCGGCCAGAATTCCCCGAGCGAGATCACCAGCAGGTTCACCGCGGCGGCGCACGCCGTCAGCCGGCTGAGCAGCGTCATCCACCCCACCTGCACGCCGGCGAAGCGCCCGAAGGCGCGCCGCACGTATAAATAGTGTCCGCCGGTCCCGGTGAACTGCGAGGCCGCTTCGGCATAGCAGGCGATGATCGCCGCCATCGCCAGTCCCGCGAGCAGCACCGCGAGCGGACTCCACCGGCCGACGAATCCCGCCACCGGCGCCGGCAGTCCGAAGATCCCGCTGCCGACGATGCAGTTCACCGCCAGTGCTACCATGCTCCAGCGGCCGATGGCGCGAACCAGTTGCTGCGGCGTGCTGTGCGAAAGCCCCTGCGGCATCGCGCTGTTGTATCACAAGCAAGGAGCACACGGTGCGCTACTCCTACGCGACCCACCTCGAGTGCAGCGCCACCGGCGAGCGTCATGACATCACCCGCCTGCAGGGATTGTCGGCCGCCGGCAAGCCGCTGCTCGCGCGCTACGATCTCGGGGAGCTCAGGCGCGCGGTGGCGCGGCGCGACATCGAGGCGCGGCCGCCGGGTCTGTGGCGCTGGCGCGAGCTGCTGCCGGTGCCTGCTCCCGGACAGGTGGTGAGCCTCGGCGAAGTGGAGACGCCGCTCATCGAGCTCACCAACAGCACCCGGCCCGCGGGCTTCGCTCCCCCGATCGTCAAGGACGAGGGGCGCCTGCCGACCGGGTCGTTCAAGGCGCGCGGCCTCGCCCTCGCGGTCTCGATGGCGCGGTGCTTCGGCGTCCGTCGCGCCGCGATCCCGACCAACGGCAACGCCGGCGCCGCCATGGCCGCCTACGCCGCGCGCGCCCGAATGGAGGCGTTCTGCTTCTGTCCCGACGACACCCCGGAGATCAATTTGAGCGAGATCGCGCTGCAGGGCGCGACGGTGTGGCGCGTCAACGG
>DASPOP010000035.1:0-5563 GCA_035625955.1 Steroidobacteraceae bacterium
CGGTTGGAGAGCTCGATGTTGGCTTCCTCGTCGAAGCGTGCGCGCAGCTCGACGATCACCGTCACGTCCTTGCCGGCGTTGGCCGCCGCCACCAGCGCATCGACCAGCGGCGAGTCGTGGCCTGCGCGGTAGAGCGTCTGCTTGATCGCGAGCACCTGCGGGTCGGCCGCTGCCTGGCGCAGGAAATCCATGACCGGCGCGAAGCTCTGGTAGGGGTGATGCAGCAGCAGGTCCTTCTGGCGGATGACGGCGAACAGGTCGGTCGCTCCGGCGAGCCGCTTCGGCAGGCCGGGCGTGAAGATCGGGTACTTGAGATCCGGCCGCTGCACCAGGTCGTACACCGCCGTGAGGCGGTTCAGGTTCACCGGCCCGGGCACATAGTAGGTGTCGAGCCCGTTCGAGCCGAACTGCGCGTGCAGGAACTTCACCATGTCGTCCGGGCACTCGCTCGCGACCTCGAGCCGCACCGCCGCGCCGTAGCGGCGGTGCATCAGCTCGCCCTCGAGCGCACGCCGCAGGTCGTCGATCTCTTCCTCGTCGACGAACAGGTCGCTGTTGCGCGTCACCCGGAACTGGTAGCAGCCGATCACCTGAATGCCGGTGAACAGCTTCGGCACGAAGGTCTGCACGATGGCCGAGAGCAGCACGCAGGCGCGCCCGCTCCCTTCCTGCGGCAGCGGCACGACGCGCGGCAGCGACCGCGGCGCCTGCACGATCGCGAGCTCGCTGTTGCGGTTGAAAGCGTCCTTGCCCTCGAGCCGGACGATGAAGTTCAGGCTCTTGTTCTGGATGCGGGGGAAG
Source organism: Steroidobacteraceae bacterium (assembly GCA_035625955.1). Lineage (GTDB taxonomy): Bacteria > Pseudomonadota > Gammaproteobacteria > Steroidobacterales > Steroidobacteraceae > 13-2-20CM-66-19. Next base: position 802 of record DASPOP010000035.1, read on the forward strand.
GGGCGCGAGGGATCGAGGCCGAGCGGCGAGAGCACCGGCTCGACCTCGCGCTCGAAGTACTGCTCGAGCCACTGGTAGACGGCGGGGCTCCAGTCCTTGCGCTCGAGCAGCGGAGCGCCCTCCCTGGCGAGCGCCGGGAGCAGCAGGTCGTTCAGGCAGCGGTACTGGTCGGCCACCAGCCGCGTCGCGCGATCGTGGATCGCCGCGAGTTGCTCCGGGATCGACATGCCGTCGGGGGCCGGCTGGCCGCCGCCGAGCTCGGTCAGCTGCTTCAAGCCCGCGACGCGAATCTCGAAGAACTCATCGAGATTGCTGCAGGAGATGCAAAGGAACCGCAGCCGTTCGAGCAGCGGCACCGACTCATCCAGCGCCTGGTCGAGGACGCGCTGGTTGAACTCCAGGAACGAGAGTTCCCGGTTGATGTAGTGCTGCGGTGCCTTGAGATCCGGAGCGTCCATCAGCCCTCGACTCGCCCGTGGGCGGCCACGTTAGCGGCGGAAACCCACAAGCATACCAGTCGTGCGCGACGCTTCCGTGAAGAGGCCGGCTGAGCGTCAGTTCGGGGTCTTGGTGGGGGCCGCTTTCACCTCGACCAGGACATACTGCAAGGTGGTCTTGCCGACGTTCTCCGCGCTGTGGGCGGCCTCGCCCTCCATCCAGGCCTGCTCGCCGGCCTTCGGAGTCCACATCTCGACCTTACCGTCGGCATGGGTGACCTTCAGCGTTCCGGCCTTGGTCACGTAATACCACCCGGCCGGATGCGTATGCATCGGCTCCTTCGCTCCCGGCTTGAAGGTCGACTGCAGTATGCGGACATACTGGTTTTCGACGAGCACCCTGTTCGTGGCAGGAGAAACCTTGAGGACGTCCTGCGCGAATGCGCTGCCTGCGAATAGCAGCAGGCCGGCCACGGCGGAAAAGCAGGCTGACGTCTTCATTGGCGAATCCCCCTCTGATGGGACCGGGTCCCGTGTTGTTGGCTGCGCGAGCCGACGGATTCTAGCAATCCGCCGGCTTGCCGGCCGCAGGCTGGCGGGGCGAGCCGCTCAGCCGCGCGCGGCTGTGCTCAGCGCGAGACCAGCATCGGCCCCGCCGCCTGGTCGAGGGATGCGAGCAGCGGCTCGGTCTGCGCCTGGAAAGCGGCGCTGAGGGCCGGGTTGATGGGGGCGGCGGCGGGCAGGGCCACTGTCTGGGGGTTCTTGAACACTCCGTTGACGCGGTATTCGTAGTGCAGATGCGGGCCGGTCGCGAGGCCCGTCATCCCCACGTAGGCGATGACCGTCCCCTGCGTCACATGGGTGCCGGGGCGCATGCCATGAGCGAAGCGCGACAGGTGCCCGTAGACGGTCGTGATGCTGTGGGTGTGCTCGATCTCCACCATGTTGCCGTAGCCGCCCATCACCCCGGCGAAACGGATGACGCCGTCGCCGGCGGCGCGCACCGGCGTGCCGATCGGGGCGGCGTAATCGACGCCCTTGTGGGCGCGGATGCGGTTCAGGATCGGATGCATGCGCGCGGTGTTGAATCCCGAGCTCACGCGGCTGAATTCGAGCGGCGCGCGCAGGAAAGCCTTGCGCATGCTGCGCCCGTCGGGCGCGTAATAGCTGGTGTCGCCGCTGGGATCGGTGTAGCGGACCGCGCGGTACTCGTGTCCCTGGTTGACGAAGGAGGCGGCCAGCACCGGTCCGTCCTTGAGGTAATGCCCGTCGCGCCAGATCTCCTGGTAGGTGACGACGAACGAGTCTCCGCTCCGCACGTCCAGCACGAAGTCGATGTCCCAGCCGAAGATGTCGGCGAGCGCGACCGCCGTCTGATCGTGCGCGCCCGCGTCCTCGACCGCCTCGAACAGCGAGCTGTAGATGCGTGCGCCGGCGGTGCGCGTACGGGTATCGAGCGGGTTGGCGACGACGTCGGCCTTGAGGCCGTCGCCGGCACGAGTGACCTCGAGTGTCTGGGCGTCGTTCAGGCGGCGCTGCAGCCCGAAGAGCTCGCCGTCCTTGTGCGTGAAATGCAGTGATTCGCCCGGGCGCAGGCTGTCGAGGCTCGCCTTGAGTCCGGGCAGGGCGCGCAGCGAGGCGAGGTCTGCGAGGTTCAGCTTCAGGCGGCGGAAGATCCGGTCGAGCGTGTCGTTGCGGCTCACGATGACATCGATGGAGGAGAGCGCGAGCTGCGCCCCATCGAAGCCGGCGGCACTGGCGAGCCGCACCGGAGCGGCAGCCGCGGCGGGGGCGCCCGCAGCCACAGCGGCGGCCGGGGCGGCCGCGGCAGCTGCCGCGTTTGCGGCGCCCGGTGCTGCGGGGTTCGCCGTGGCCCCGGGAGCGGGGCTCGTGAGGGTGAAGGGAGTGTCAGCCGCAGCGTCTTTAAAAGGATTGAAGGCGGTGGAATCCGCGGTCCCCGCGGCGGCGGACGGCTCGGCGCCCGCCGGCGGCTGCGGGCGAGTCAGCCCGCCGTTCCACAGCGACCAGGCAACCACGGCGCAGGCAGCCGCCTGGAGGAAGAACGCGAAAGAGGGCCTTGGGACACGGAAACGTAGTGCCATCGACTAGACTTACGTGAATGTCTTATCAGGAGTTCTAATGGGGGCGAACCGTACCGGGACGGGACGCCCCGGTCAACGTAGGTAAAGTGTGCGGGGGCGAACCTTAACGGGTCCATAACGGGATTCGCGGGAATTAAGGATGAATTTCGAGCAACAGATCGCAGAGCTCGTGCGCGGCGCGAGCGAGGTGCTGACGCTGCCGGAGCTGCAGAAGAAGCTCGAGCGCGGCACGCCGCTCAGGGTGAAGGCGGGCTTCGATCCGACGGCGCCGGACCTGCACCTCGGGCACACGGTGCTGCTCAACAAGATGCGCCAGTTCCAGCAGTTCGGCCACGAGGTCACCTTTCTCATCGGCGATTTCACCGGGATGATCGGCGATCCGAGCGGGCGCAACGCCACGCGCCCCGCGCTCACGCTCGCCGAGATCGAGGCCAACGCGCGCACCTACGAGGGCCAGGTCTTCAAGATCCTCGAGCGCGAGCGCACCCGCATCGACTTCAACTCGCGCTGGCTGTCGCCGCTCACCGCGGCGGACGTGGTGCGGCTCGCCGCCCACTACACCGTGGCGCGCATGCTCGAGCGCGACGACTTCGCCAGGCGCTACAAGTCCGGCCAGCCGATCTCGATCCACGAGTTTCTCTACCCGCTCGCGCAGGGCTACGACTCGGTCGCGATGCACGCCGACGTCGAGCTCGGCGGCACCGACCAGAAATTCAATCTGCTCGTCGGGCGCACGCTGCAGGAGGCCTACGGCCAGGAGCGGCAGGTGGTGATGACGATGCCGCTGCTCGAAGGGACCGACGGCGTCAACAAGATGTCGAAGTCGCTCGGCAACTACATCGGCATCACCGAGGACCCGGACAGCATGTTCGGCAAGATGATGTCGATCTCCGACACTCTCATGTGGCGCTACTACGAGCTGCTCTCGTTCCGTCCTCTCGAGGAGATCGCGCGCCTGAAACGCGCGGCCGAGCAAGGCCGCAACCCGCGCGACATCAAGCTCGAGCTCGCCCACGAGATCGTGGCGCGCTTCCACGACGCGGCGGCGGCCGGGCGCGCCCAGAAGAACTTCATGTCGCGCGTGAGCGAGAAGGCGGTGCCGCAGGATCTGCCCGTGAAGGTGATCCCCGTGGACGGCGCGGGTCTTCGCATCGCGAATCTCCTCAAGGAGGCGGGACTCGCGGCCAGCACCTCGGAAGCGAACCGCAAGATGGAAGAGGGCGCGGTCAAGATCGACGGCGTGCGCGTGAGCGATCGGGCGCTCACGCTCAAAGCCGGCGCCGAGCACGTGTTTCAGCTCGGGGCCAAGCGCTTTGCCAGGGTGAGGCTCGAGCCGAAGCCATAGCTCGAGCCGGCCTCGGGCTGCCTCCCCTCCCGATGTGACGCCGATCTCAGGCACGGGCCCGGAGGCCGCCCCTTTTGCCGGCCCGGGGCGCAAATTTACGCCCGGTCAGGCCATTGAAAGGGGCTCCTCAGCCCTCACCTTAAGGGTCTGCCCTGGCTTCGGGCACCCGTTTGCTCCCGGATGCGGCGGGTCCGGGTCCCGGGCGAAGCCCCTCCCCCCAAAAAGAGGGCTCCCGGGCAGATGACAGTGCGTTGACAAGGCCTTTTGGGGGGCTATACTGCGCGCCCCTCGCAGCCTCGGCCGGGAATGCGGCCTGGGGCGGCGAGTCTGTGTGTCATTACTTATTGGAGGGGGTGTAGCCGCTGGCTATACTGCCCGCCCTTTTTCCCGCAGCCCTCAGCGCTCGCGGGTGCTCTTTAAAAGTTTGGCAGGTAATTTGTGTGGGGACTCGCGTCGATGTGCCTTTGGCGCAAAAGACCGAGTGACCAAAGATGTCCAGCAGTAGTTGGAGCCATTTTTGGATCCACTCTTCGATGTTGATTCTCAAAATCTTCAAGTGAAGAGTTTGATCCTGGCTCAGATTGAACGCTGGCGGCGTGCCTAACACATGCAAGTCGAGCGGTAACAGGCGTAGCAATACGTGCTGACGAGCGGCGAACGGGTGAGTAACGCTTCGGAATCTGCCCAATGGTGGGGAATAACCAGCCGAAAGGTTGGCTAATACCGCATGAGCCCTTCGGGGGAAAGCGGGGGATCGCAAGACCTCGCGCCGATGGATGAGCCGAAGCCGGATTAGCTAGTTGGTAGGGTAACGGCCTACCAAGGCGACGATCCGTAGCTGGTCTGAGAGGACGACCAGCCACACTGGGACTGAGACA
>DASPOP010000036.1:0-4689 GCA_035625955.1 Steroidobacteraceae bacterium
GGCTCGTGAGCTTTATGCAGTACGACCTGGGGTTCTTCGATGACCAGAGCATCCGCGTCGAATGCGCTCCGAACCCCTTTGAGGTAAAAGTGTTACCTATGTCTCCGGAATAATTTGTTACCCATGTCTCCGGAATGGACCATTGGGCGATGGTGGCCAGGGGCGGAATCGAACCACCGACACGCGGATTTTCAGTCCGCTGCTCTACCAACTGAGCTACCTGGCCGCCGGCGTGGAAGGCCGCGTATTAGACCGGCCTCGCGGCAGGCCGTCAAGCAACCCATGGCGCTAAGCTGTTGATTCTTGGGATCGTTCCGCGGGCGCCCTCGAGGCCGCTGCCAGGCGGCTCTCTCTAAAGAGTGACGCGCCTGCCTGCCAGTGGGGCGCGCTCCGGTGGAAGCCGCCCACGGCGCGCTAAACTCTTTGGTCAACCCGACGGGAAGCCCGAGCATCTTAACGCCCATGGCCGCCAATCCGACCCTGCTGCAAGCCCCTAAGAACTTCCCGTGCACGGAAGAGCTGACCCGGATCAACGAGTCGCTTCAGGGCCGTGAGCGGCTCCTGACCGCCACCGCACGCGCCAGCCGTCTGCTGCTCGAGGCGGAGGATGTACGCGGCGCGATCCCGGCCGTGCTCGGCCTGATCGGCGAAGCCGCCCATGTCGATCGGGTCACTCTCATGGAAACCCATACCGGCCCGGGCGGCGAGCCGCTGCTCGTGGTGGTGAGCGAGTGGACTGCCGAGGGGGTGGCGCCCAGCCCGCACGATCCGGTGACCTGCGCCTGCGACGAGCGCAACTTTTCCGACGTGTGCGCCGAGCTGCGCGCCGGTCGCAGCGTATGTTTCAGCCCCAACGAGACGCCGGACGGACATACCCCCTTCCAGGGAGTCGGCACACAGTCCAAGGCGATCGTACCCATCTTCGTCGCTGGGGAGTTCATCGGGCTCGTGGGCTTCGACAACACCCGCCAGCGCCGCGCCATCGACGCCGCGGAGCTGGCCGCGCTCGAGACCGCGGCCGGCGTAATCGGCGCCGCGCTGCATCGCGAGCGGCTGGTCGACGACGTGCGCCACGAGCGCGAGCACTCGGCCGAGGAGCGCTTCGCCGAGCTCGCCAAGGCCAACGCGGTGATCCGCGGCAACCTCGAGCGCCTCGCCGGCGAGACCGATCTGCATAGCTTCATGGGCCACATGCTGCTCGAGGCGTCGCGCCAGTTCGACGCGATTTCCGGGGTCGTGATCGTCCTCAAGGACTCGCTGCAGGAGTGGCGCATCATCGCCCACGTGCGCAACGGCCAGCTCGCCGAGCCCTCGTACGCCAACAAGGTGCCGGTCGCGGGCTCGTTCTTCACCGAGAAGTTCGCGCAGCTGCGCGAGCCGTACTACGTCGACTACGCGACCCAGCAGGAGGAGATCTGGCCCGGCGTGCGCGACTTTCACCGCAGCGAGGGCGCGGTCGGCGTGGTCGTCTACCCGCTGGTGTTCGGCGCCCGCAGCGTCGGCTTCTTCATCCTGACGTTCGCGCGTGACGCGCGCGACGTGCAGCGCAGCGGCCTGTTGGTCGCACTGGCGCAGCAGGCGACGCTCGCCGTGCAACTGACCCGCCAGGCCTACTCCGCCAAGGAGGCGGCCGTGCTCATGGAGCGCACGCGCATCGGCCAGGAGATTCACGACGGCCTGGCGCAGGCTTTCACCGGCATCCTCATGCAGCTCGGCGCGGCCGAGGAGTTCCCCTCCTGCAAGAAGCGCAACTCCGAGCTCGCGATCACGCTCTCCCGCATCCGCGACCTGGCGCGCGATGGGCTCGCCGAGGCGCGCCGCTCGGTCATGGCGCTGCGCCTCGATCAGACGCGGCGCGCCGGGCTCGAGCTGGCCTTGCGGCAGCTCGCCGAGCGCTCCACCGTTCCGGGCGGCGTCACCTGTACCTTCGACGGCGGCGGCATGATCTCGGGCCTGAAGCCCGAGCATGAGCACGAGCTGCTGCGCATTGCGCAGGAGGCGGTCAGCAACGCGGTGCGCCACGCCCGCCCGCAGAACGTGCGCATCACGACCGAGGACGAGGCCGCGTACTGGACCATGTCGATCGCGGACGACGGCGTCGGCATGGAGCAGCGGCCCGAGCTCTACGCGCGGCAGGGCTTCGGGCTCTCCAGCATGCGCCAGCGCGCGGGGGCGATCGGCGGAGAATGGCAGATCGAGAGCCAGCCGGGCGCTGGGACGCGGGTCAGCGTGCGCATGGCGAAGCGGGCCTGAGGATGGCTGCCGAGATCAGGAAAGGCATCAGCGTCATCCTCGCGGACGATCACCCGGTGGTGCGTGACGGACTCGCCGCCATGATCAACCAGCAGCCCGACATGGAAGTGGTCGCCGAGGCGGGCGACGGCGACGAGGCGATCGCCTGCTACGAGCGGCACCATCCCGACGTGCTGGTGCTCGACCTGCGCATGCCGAAGCGCGACGGCGTCTCAGTAGTACAGCGCGTGCTCGAGGCTCACCCCAAGGCCCGCATCCTCATCATGACCACCTACGATGGCGATGAGGACATCTTCCAGTGCCTGTCGCAGGGCGCCAAGGGTTACCTGCTGAAGGACGCGCCGCGCCAGGAGATCCTGTCGGCGATCCGTGCCGTCAGCGAGGACCGCCCCTACACCTCGACCACCGTCGCCGCCAAAGCACTGCAGCGCATGGCGAAGCCGAGCCTCACTCAGCGCGAGCTCGACGTGCTGCAGCTCGTGGCCGAGGGCCGCAGCAACAAGGACATCGCGCGGCGGCTGTCGATCACCGAGGGCACCGCCAAGACCCACGTCAAGGCGATTCTCACCAAGCTCGATGCCATCAGCCGCACGGAAGCAGTCGCGGTCGCGCACAAGCGCGGCCTGATCCACCTCTAGCGGGTCAGCCGTTTCCGGCTTCAGGTCCGGCGCGCGCCTGGCTTGCCGCGCTCCCACGGCTCGAGCGCTCCACGGACGAGCTTGAAGAGCGGGTGCGCCTCGGGCGCCTTTTCCCGGCGCCAGCGCTCATACAGCCGCGGGTTTCTCTCGGCCAGCTTGCGCAGCAGATGCTGCCATTCGTAGCGGAGCTGACCGCGGGTGGCAGTCAAGCTGAGCCCGCGGCGCCGTGGGCCGAGCTTTCGCTCGTCGAACGAGTAGCCACGCGAGGCAGCCTCGGCCGCGACGACCCTGAGATAGGTGTTGATCGCGGCACGCGGCGAAGCATGCGAGCGAAAGCGCTCGAGTTGCGGATGATGCCGATAGCCTCGCGTCTCGCCTCTGAGGACGGCACGCGCCAGCAGGCCTTCGCGCCACAGCGCCACCAGGCCCCGGGCATCGAGGTATCTCGGATGAAGGGTCCAGAGTCGCACCGCCGGCGGCCGCTCAGCCGCCGGGCTTCGGCGGCTGATACCCCTCCGGAGCCCTCGATCCCGCGCCGAAGAAGAACTTCTCCATCTCGCCCTCGAGAAACTTGCGCGCCTTGGGCTCGATGGGCGTCAGCCGGTACTCATTGATGAGCATGGTCTGGTGCTGCAGCCACTGCGCCCAGGCCTCGCGCGACACGCTCTCGTAGATCCGCCGGCCGAGATCTCCGGGATAAGGCGGCCGGTCGAGACCCGGCGCCTCGCGCTTCAAGAGCACACATTGGACCAGTCGTGGCATGGGCTCCCCAGGCGAGCGAGCAGCGTGGTGATCGGTGCGGGCAGGCCGACGCGCGCCGGCGCGCGGATGTTATACCAGAGGCTCGCACCCTCCTCCATGATCCCGGCGGCCCCGGCACAGTGCACCAGCAGCGGGCGGATGATCAGGCTGAAATGCGTGAAGGCATGCTGGATGGGGTCGAGGCGTTGCGGCTCGCTCGCGCGCGTCGCCAGCGTGTGGCGGATGAAGGCCTGCGCTGCCGTCGCGGTGTCGAACTCCGGCAGGCACCACAGCCCGCCCCAGACTCCGCTCTCCGGCCGCCGCTCGAGCAGCACGCTGCCGCTCTCATCCAGCGCCACCACCATGAACACCGAGCGCGTACGCTGTGCTCGCGTGCGGCGCGGCGCGGGCAGCTCGTGCTGGCGGCCCGTGCGCCGCGCCAGGCAGCCGGCCGCCAGCGGGCAGACCTCGCACAGCGGCCGTGAGCGCAAGCAGACGGTGGCGCCGAGGTCCATGACGGCCTGCGTGTATTCGGCGACGCGCGCAGCAGGCGTGCAGCGCTCCGACAGCTCCCACAGCCGTTTCACCCCGGCGCTGCCGGCTGCCCCCCCGCCCGCCACGCCGAAGTAGCGGGCCAGCACCCGGCGCACGTTGCCGTCGAGGATCGGAAAGCGCTCGTCAAAGCTCAGAGCGAGGATCGCACCGGCAGTCGAGCGGCCGATGCCCGGAAGCTGCGCGAGCGCGGCGAAGCTGCGCGGCAGCTGCGCGCCGTGCTCGGCGCAGATCAACCCCGCCGCGCGGTGCAGGTTGCGCGCGCGCGCGTAGTAGCCGAGTCCGGACCACAGATGCAGCACCTCATCCACGTCCGCCGCGGCGAGCGTGCGCACGTCGGGGAAGCGCCGCATGAAGCGCTCGTAGTACGGCCTGACGGTGGGGACCTGCGTCTGCTGCAGCATGATCTCCGACACCCACACCCGATAGGGCGTGCGGTCGGCCTGCCAGGGAAGGTCGTGCCTTCCGGCCCGGGCGTGCCACTCGAGCAGCGGCGCGGCGAAGG
>DASPOP010000037.1:0-3523 GCA_035625955.1 Steroidobacteraceae bacterium
CGCCCTCCTCCATGAGCAGATCGATGGCGAAGTACTCGTTGAAAAAAGTGGCCGCGTGACGGATCGACTGCTGATAGAGCGTATGCAGCATCGCGTGTCCGGTGCGGTCGGCCGCGGCACAGGTGCGCTGCGCGATGCCCTTGCCGAAATGCGTGGTCATGCCACCGAAAGGGCGCTGGTAGATGAGTCCGGCGTCGGTACGCGAGAAGGGGACGCCGTAGTGCTCGAGCTCGATCACCGCGGCCGGCGCCTCCTTGCACATGAGCTCGATCGCGTCCTGGTCGCCGAGCCAGTCGGAGCCCTTGACGGTGTCATACATGTGCCAGCGCCAGTCGTCCTCGCCCATGTTGCCGAGCGCGGCCGAGATTCCGCCCTGGGCGGCGACCGTGTGGCTGCGCGTCGGGAACAGCTTGGTGATGCAGGCCGTCGACAGGCCGCTCTCGGCCAGCCCGAGCGTGGCGCGCAGCCCCGCACCGCCGGCGCCCACCACCACGACGTCATAGCTGTGATCGACGAACTGATGGGCGCTCACGCCGCGCCTCCGAGCGCCACCTTGAGCACCGCCAACACGCCGGCCGCCGCGAGCAACACGTGCACGAAGTTGACGACCACCAGCGTCACGGTGCGGGCGCCAGGCCCCGGCACGTAGTCCTCCACCACGACCTCCAGGCCGAGCCGGGAGTGCCAGGACGCGACCACCACCAGAAGAATGAGGAGCAGCGCCGTCGGGCCCTGCCCCATCCAGGCGGCGACCGTCGCATGATCGAACGACGGCAGTGCGAGCAGCGACACCGCGAACCACACCGAGAGCGGCACGAGCGCCACGGCGGTGAGCCGCTGCATCCACCAGTGATGCACGCCGCCCCTGGCCGAGCCGGCGCCGAGCACCCGCCGCATGGGAGTACGCAGGCTCATGGCGTGCGCGTCATCGCGAGCCACGCGCCGTAACCGACCAGCAGCATCAGCACGATGCTGGCGATCGTGACGAGCCAGGCGCTGCGCTCGGACTGTGCCCGCTCGAGCCCGCGCCCGGTGTCCCAGACGAGGTGGCGGATGCCGGCGACCAGGTGATAGCAGGCGCCGACGATGAACCCCGCGTAGACGAGCTTCATCAGCGGGTGCGACAGCACCCGCTCGGCGCGCGCATGGGCCTGCGCACCGCCCGCCACCGCCAGCAGCCAGTACACGAGCAGCACCAGCCCGGCCGAGAGCCCCATGCCGGTGATGCGGTTGAGGCCCGACGTGAGCATGGTGTACCTGAGCTTGTACACCGAGAGATGAGGCGATAAGGGCCGGACGGGCATAGGCTAAAAATCGATGCAGCGGCCGTTCTTCTCCCAATCGCCAAAGCGCGTCGGATCCGGTCCGGGCGCGCCGCCGAGCTCGCGCGGCCGTGCCACCGCAGGCGCGCGACCCGAAGTGGCACCCGGGACGGCTGGCTCAGCGGGTGGGGGAGGAAGGGAAGGCGTGGACGGAGGCTGTCCCGGCCTCTTGCTTTGCGACATCGACATACATATTTAGTCTGCCAGAATTCGCGCATGACGGCCACGGAAAGCCAAGGAAAAACAACGCTCAACTCCATGTACGCACAATGGAATCTGCTGCCGCTCGACTCTCTCGGCGCGCTGCGTGTGCGCGGCCGCGATGCCAGGGCGTTTCTGCAGGGACAGCTCTCCAACGACCTGACGCGGCTCGACGCCGAGCGCTCGCTGCTCGCCGGCTATCACAACCCGCAGGGCCGCGTGCTGGCCCTGCTGCGGCTTCTCGAGAGCGCGCCGGGCGAGGTGCTCGCCATTCTGCCGCGCGAGCTCGTAAGGCCGGTCGTGAGCCGGCTCGGCAGCTTCATCCTGCGCTCGAAGGTCGAGCTCGCGGACGTCTCGGCCGCCTGGCGCGTCGAGGGGCTCGTCGGGCCCGATGCGCCCGAGCCGCAGTCCCCCGCCGCCGGCGTGGCGCCGCTCGCTCCGCCCTTCGCGACACGCCTGCCACGCGCGGCGGGCACAGTCGCGCGCCTCGGCGATTCCTTCGCGCTCCAGGTCGGCGAGCGTCCGGGGCGCTGGCTGATCATCTCGCCGGCGGCCGGCCCGGACCGTGAGCCGGCCCTCGCGGGCTGCGAACGCGCGCTGCCTGAGCTGTGGCAGCGGCTGGCTGTCGAGAACGGCGAGCCGCAGGTGTATGCCGCGACTTCGGGAGAATTCGTCGCCCAGATGCTGAACCTCGACGTGCTCGGCGCTATCGCGTTCGACAAGGGCTGCTACACGGGCCAGGAAGTGATCGCACGCGCTCACTACCGCGGGCGGGTCAAGCGCCGCCTGCAGCGCTTTCGCACGACTGCGCCGCTGCCCCTCGCACCCGGCGACGCCGGCGAGCTCGCCGACGGGCGCGCGTTCCGCATCGTCGAGGCGGCGCGCCACGCGGACGGGAGCAGCGAGTTCCTGGCCGTGGCGCCCTTGCCGGGCGCCGAGGCGCGCGCTGAGCAGGCGCCGGCGCCCGCAAGCGCCCCGCGCCTCGACGCCGCGCAGTTGCCCCTGCCCTATCAGCTGCCCGAGTAAGCCATGAGCATGATCACCACGAAATCCACGAAGATCGACACCCTCCACGGCGGTTGCCTGTGCGGAGCGGTCCGCTATGAAGTCACGGCCCGGCTGCGGCCCGTCGTGCTGTGTCACTGCAGCCAGTGCCGCCGCAGCACCGGTCATTTCATGGCGGCGACCGCCGCGCGGCACCGCGACTTCCGCCTGACCGACGGGGCGGAGCTGCGCTGGTACGCATCCTCGGACTCGGCACGGCGCGGCTTCTGCGGCCGCTGCGGCTCGACGCTCTTCTGGCAGGCCAACGGCCGTGACTACATCTCGATCGCCGCCGGCACGCTCGACGGCGCCACGGGCCTCTCGAGCGCCTGGCACATCCATACCGCCGACAAGGGCGACTACTACTCGATCGACGACGGCCTGCCGCAGAGCGCCGACGGCAGTTTCTCGGTGGCGATTCCGGCGCCGGAATGAGCATTCATCGGGTGCGGGCGCCGGCGCGCGCGGTGTTCGGACTGCTCGCGCTGGTCATCGGCGCAAGCGGCTGCGCCACCTCATCGCTAGACGCGCACTCCGCGCCGCCGATCGTCGGTGTCTGGCTGGTGCGCGCCCCCGAGGCGCCTTTCCCGCTTCACATGTTCGCATTCCATTCCGACGGAACCGTCGAGCAGTCCAACCCCGATGCCGGGGACCCGAACACCAGCGACAGCAACCTGATGGGCATCTGGAGGCCGGACGGGGCAGGTGTCAGGGGAAAGCTCGTGGAAGTCGCGGCGGACCGCACCACTCATCGGCTCGTGCGCCGGGTCGAGATTTCCTTCTCGCTCCACGTCACGGGCGATACCTTCAGCGGCACGGCCGACGCGCGTTCCTACGATGCAGCGGGGCAGCCCTCAGGCGGACACGCGCAGGTCACGCTCGCGGGCGAGCGCGTGGTCCCATAACCCCAGGCACACGGACGTGCCCGGCCGCCCCCGATCCAGCGCTTCAAACTA
>DASPOP010000038.1:0-7595 GCA_035625955.1 Steroidobacteraceae bacterium
CGGCCGTAATTTCCTCGTGAAGATCAACGCCAACATCGGCAACTCCGCCGTCACGTCCTCGACCGCCGAAGAGGTCGACAAGATGGTATGGGCGATCCGCTGGGGCGCCGACACCGTCATGGACCTGTCGACGGGCCGCAACATCCACACCATCCGCGAGTGGATCCTGCGCAACTCGCCGGTGCCGATCGGCACCGTGCCGATCTACCAGGCGCTCGAGAAAGTCGGCGGAGTGGCCGAGGACCTCAGCTGGGAAGTCTTCCGCGACACGCTCATCGAGCAGGCGGAGCAGGGGGTCGACTATTTCACCATCCACGCGGGCGTGCGCCTGGCATACGTGCCGCTCACCGTCACGCGCGTCACCGGCATCGTCTCGCGCGGCGGCTCGATCATGGCCAAGTGGTGCCTGGCGCATCACCGCGAGAGTTTCCTCTACGAGCGCTTCGCGGAGATCTGCGAGATCTGCCGCGCCTACGACGTGAGCTTCTCGCTCGGCGACGGCCTGCGGCCCGGCTCGATCGCCGATGCCAACGACGCGGCGCAGTTCGCCGAGCTCGAGACGCTCGGGGAGCTGACCCGCATCGCTTGGGCGCGCGATTGCCAGGTGATGATCGAGGGGCCGGGCCACGTGCCGATGCACAAGATCAAGGAGAACATGGACAAGCAGCTCGAGAGCTGCGGCGAGGCGCCGTTCTACACCTTAGGCCCCCTCACCACCGACATCGCCCCCGGCTACGACCACATCACCTCCGCGATCGGCGCGGCCATGATCGGCTGGTTCGGCACCGCGATGCTCTGCTACGTCACCCCCAAGGAGCACTTAGGGCTGCCCGACCGTAACGACGTCAAGACCGGCGTCATCACCTACAAGATCGCGGCGCACGCCGCCGACCTCGCCAAGGGGCATCCCGGGGCGCGGGCGCGCGATGACGCGCTGTCGCGCGCGCGCTTCGACTTCCGCTGGCAGGACCAGTTCAACCTCTCGCTCGATCCTGACACCGCCTGCGCCTTCCACGATGCGACGCTGCCGAAAGAGGGCCACAAGGTCGCGCACTTCTGCTCGATGTGCGGACCGAAGTTCTGCTCCATGAGGATCTCGCACGAAGTACGGGCCGAAGCGCGTGCGCAGGGCATGCGCGAGATGGCGGACAAGTTCCGCGCCGGCGGCTCGGAGCTGTACGTGCCGGCGGCGAAGCAAGGCTAGCCGCCATGCGGGTGATGGTGCGGGGCGCGGGAGTTGCCGGGCTCGCCTGTGCGGTGGAGCTCGCCGAGCGCGGCGCCAGCGTCGAGGTGCTGGAGCGCGCCGCGGCGCTCGCCGGCGCCGGCTGCTCCTGGTTCGCCGGCGGCATGCTGGCTCCCTGGTGCGAGCTCGAGAACGGCGGCCCCCTGATCGCGAGCCTGGGGGAGGAGGGGATCGCCTGGTGGCAGCGCAGATTCCCGCCGACCGTTCAGCAGGGGACGCTGGTCATCGCGCACGGACGCGACACGGGCGAGCTGGTGCAATTCGCGCGCCGCACCGAGCGCTACGAGAGGCTCGGCGCCGAGAGGCTGGCGGCCCTCGAGCCCGAGCTCGCCGGCCGCTTCGCGAGCGCGCTCTACTTCGCCGGCGAAGGACACCTCGAACCGCGTGCCGCGCTCGCGGCGCTGCTGGCGCGGGCGCTTGCGCTCGGAGTCAGCGTGCGTTTCGGGATCGATGCCGATACGGTGCCGCCCGCGGGCCGCGAGGTCCTCGACTGCACCGGCCTCGCGGCCCGGCGTACGCTGGCGGAGTTGCGCGGCGTGCGGGGCGAGATGCTGCTGGTGCGCGCCCCCGACGTGTCGCTGTCACGCCCGGTGCGGGTATTGCACCCGCGCCTCCCGGTCTACGTGGTGCCGCGCGCCGCGGGCGTGTACATGATCGGCGCCACCACGATCGAGAGCGATTCGACACAAGGCATCAGCGCCCGCTCGATGCTCGAGCTGCTGTCCGCGGCATATGCGCTGCATCCGGCCTTCGGCGAGGCCGAGATCCTCGAGACCAGCGTCGGCCTGCGCCCCGCTTTCCCCGACAATCTGCCGCGCATCCGCCGCGCCGGCGGCGCGCTCTGCGTCAACGGCCTCTACCGGCACGGCTTCCTGCTCGCACCCGCGCTGGCGCGCCGCGCCGCGCTCGCGCTTCTCGAGGGGCGCCATTTTGCGGAGGTGATGGATGAGAATCCTCGTCAACGGCGACTGGCGTGAGACTCGCGGCCGCGAGCTCGCGACGACCCTCGAGGAGCTCGGCTACGGCGGCCGCATCGTTTCGACCGCGGTCAATGGCGAGTTCGTCGCCGCCGACGCCCGCTCAAGCACCGTGCTTGCCGACGGCGACCGCCTCGAAGTGCTCGCGCCGATGCAGGGAGGCTGAGTGCTGAGTCTCTACGGAACCGAGCTCGCCTCGAGGCTGCTGCTCGGCACGGCACGCTATTCCTCGCCGGCGGTGCTGACGGAGGCGATACGTGCGGCGCGCGCCGAAGTGGTTACCGTCTCGCTGCGGCGCGAAGCCGGCGGCGAGCGCGCCGGCCAGGGCTTCTGGTCGATCATCCGCGCACTCGGCGTGCGCGTCCTGCCCAACACCGCCGGCTGCCACACGGTGAAGGAGGCGGTCACCACCGCGCACATGGCGCGCGAGGTGTTCGGCACGCCGTGGGTGAAGCTCGAGGTCGTCGGTGAGGACGACACGCTGCAGCCGGACGTCTTCGGCCTCACCGAGGCCGCCCGCACCCTGTGCGCCGAGGGCTTCGAAGTGTTCCCCTACACTACCGAGGACCTGGTGGTCGCCGAGCGGCTGCTCGCGGCCGGCTGCCGCGTGCTGATGCCGTGGGGCTCGCCGATCGGCTCCGGGCGCGGGCTCAACAACCTCTTCGGCCTCACGGCGCTGCGGGCGCACTTCCCCGCAGTGCCGCTCATCATCGACGCCGGCCTCGGCGTTCCCTCGCACGCGGCGCAGGCGATGGAGCTCGGCTTCGATGCCGTGCTCGTCAACACCGCAGTCGCGCAGGCGACGGATCCGGTGGCGATGGCCGGCGCTTTCGCCCAGGCGGTGGCGGCCGGGCGTGCGGCGCGGCTCGCCGGTCCCATCGAGCCGCGGGATTTCGCCGAGCCCTCGACGCCGGTGGTCGGCCAGGCTTTCCTCGGATGAGGCTGGCGCGCGTCTACCCGATCGTCGACAGCTCCGCCTGGATCTCCCGGCTCGCGCCGCTCGGCGTGCGGCTGGTGCAGCTGCGCATCAAGGAGCGCCCGGCGGCCGAGGTGCGCGGCGAGGTGCGCGCGGCGCGCGCGCTGTGCGCCGCGGCGGGCATGCAGCTGATCGTCAACGACTACTGGCAGATCGCGCTCGAGGCGGGCTGCGATTTCGTGCACCTGGGACAGGGCGATCTCGCCCACGCGGACCTCGCGGCGCTGCGCCGCGCGGGAGTTCGGCTCGGCATCAGCACCCATGATCACGGGGAGCTCGAGTGCGCGCTGCGCGCTGCGCCCGACTACGTGGCCCTGGGTCCCATCTACCCGACGCTGCTCAAAGTCATGCCGTGGCAGCCGCAGGGGCTCGAACGCATCGGGGAGTGGAAGCGCCGCATCGGCGCCATTCCGCTGGTGGCGATCGGCGGCCTGACCCTCGAGCGTCTGGCGGGCGTGTTCGCCGCCGGCGCAGACGTGGCGGCGGTCGTGACCGACATCGTCCGCAACCGCGACCCCGAGGGACGCACGCGCGAGTGGTTGATGGCGGCCCGGGCGGCCTGAGAACCAGGCAGAGGTCCTCGTGAGCAATCGCTACTCCCGCCAGGTCGTGTTGCCCGAGGTCGGTGAGAGCGGCCAGGCGCGCCTCGCTGCGGCCTCGGTCGCCGTCATCGGTGCCGGCGGGCTGGGATGCGCGGTGCTCGAGTACCTCACCGCGGCGGGTGTCGGACGTCTCACCATCGTCGACCACGACTGCGTCGAGGAGTCGAATCTCCACCGCCAGCCGCTCTACCGCATGAGCGATCTCGGCAGACCGAAGGCTGAAGCCGCGCGCGCCGCGCTCGGCGCCTTGAATCCCGAGGTGCGGATCGAGGCGCTCATCGAGCGCCTGAATCCGGCGAACGCCCCGGCGCTGGTCGCGGCCGCCGACGTCGTCGTCGATGCCGCCGACAGCTTCGCCGTGACCTACATCCTGAGCGATGCCTGCCAGCGCGCGGCCAAACCTCTGGTGAGCGCCTCGGTGCTCGGGCTCGCGGGCTACGTGGGCGCCTTCTGTGGCGCCGCGCCGAGCTATCGCGCGGTCTTTCCCGAGCTGCCGCGCCAGGCGGGCTCGTGCGCCGAGTCCGGGGTCCTCGGGACCGCGGTCGGAGTGGTAGGGACGCTGCAGGCGCACCTGACGCTCGCCCTGCTGCTGAAGCTCGAGCCGCCGGTACTCGGGCGGCTGATCAACGTCGACTTCCGCAAGCTGCACATCGGCGGCTTCTCGTTCCGCGAGGCGGCGGAGCCCACGAACGCGCTCGCCTTCATCGCTCCCGCGGACGTCGGCTCATCCGATCTGGTGGTCGACCTCCGCGGCCGTACCGAGGCGCCGGTCTCGCCGTTTGCCTCGGCGTGGCGCCTGAGCGTCGAGGCGCTCGAGCAGGGCGAGCAACCCCTGCCGCCGGCGCCGCGCATCGTGCTCTGCTGCCGCACGGGCGTGCGCGCCTGGCGGGCGGCGCGTGCCCTCGCGGCTCAGGGTCACCGCAACATCGCGCTGATCGCGCTCGGCGAGTGACGACGGTCCTCGTCATCGCCGGCACGGACTCGAGCGGCGGGGCCGGGCTGACGCGCGACGTCGCGACGCTGACGCGTCTCGGAGTCGAGGCACTGTGTGCCGTGACCGCGGTCACCGCCCAGACCGACCGCGAGGTCACGGCAGTGGAGCCGCTGCCGCCGCCTCTGGTGCAGGCGCAGATCAGCGCCGCGCTGGCGACCGGGCGGGTCGCGGCCATCAAGATCGGCATGCTGGGAGCTGAGGCCATCGTCGCAGCGGTAGCCGCGGCGATGCCGCCGCGTGAGCACGTGCCCCTGGTGCTCGATCCGGTGCTGGCCGCCACCTCGGGCGGCGCGCTGCTGGACACGGAAGGGCGGGCGGCGCTCGCCGCCCTGCTGCTGCCGCGTGCCACTCTCCTGACTCCCAACATCCCGGAGGCGGCGGCGCTGCTCGGCGCCGCGCCGGCCGCATCCACCGCCGGGATCATCGCGCAGGGGCGGGCGCTGTGTGCGCGCGGCGCGGCGGCAGTGCTCGTGAAGGGCGGACACGCGAGCGGCGAGCTCGCGACCGACTGGCTGGTGGCGGCCGACGGCAGCGTGCGCGAATTCAGCGCGCCGCGGCTGCAGGCGGCGCGGCGCGGCACGGGCTGCGCGCTGGCGTCGGCGATCGCGGCGGGGCTCGCGGCGCAGCTGTCACTCGAGGTGGCCTGCCGGCGGGCCAAAGAGCATGTGACCGGCTGGTTGCGCCAGAGCGCCTGAGTCGCGGGCCTGCGACACCCACGCCGCACAAATCCGCACGAGCTGGCCACGGGGCGTCAACCAACTTCCCTCTGGATCGCTTTAGCTCCTCGACGGGTGAGCAAAGGCTCACCCCAAAACTGACAGAGGGAAACGCACATGGACATTATGTTGCGGCGCGTCCTACTGAGCGCGCTCGGTACAGGTCTCGCCCTGGTGTTGGCTGCCTGCGGTGGCGGCGGTGATTCCGCTTCCAACCCCCCGCCCGTACAGAGCGGCACGGTGCAGGTGCTGGTCAGCGATGCCGCCTCGGACGACTGGGCGACGATCGGCGTGCAGCTGCTGAGCGTCGCGCTGATTCCGCAGGGCGGCGGCAGCAACGTCACCATCTGGACGGCATCGACGAACCCGGCCCCGACGCTCAATCTGGTACAGCTCGACAGCCTGGCGGAGATCATCGGCAGCGTCAGTGCGCCGGTGAACACCTACAGCGGTGCGGTGATCACCGTCGCCGGCAATCCCGGCGACGTAGTGCTCACGGTGGCCTCGACCCCGGAGAGCGGCTTCCCGGCCGCCGCCGGCTCGACCATTCCGGCCAATCAGATTCAGATCCAGGGCACTCAGGGCACGGCCGGCAGCCTCACGGTGCCGATCAGGCTCGACTTCGACAGCCCGCTCGTGGTCTCGAGCAGCACGCCGAGCGTCCTCAACGTCGAGTTCGATCTGGCGCACCCCGCCTTCATCGTCGCGCACAACCCGCCGGCGGCCGCCGGGGCGACGCTCTGGGCGGTCAATTTCAGGGGGCCGGTGCACCGGCGCCACGTCGGCGACCTGCGCGCACTGGTGCTGCGCCACAGCTACGGCACGGTGCAGACGGTGAGCGGCGGCTCCTTCACGATGCTGCGGGACTTCCCCATCGTGCCGGCGAGCAACCCTGAAGGGGAGATCACCAGCACCACTCTCCTCACGATCAACGTCGACAGCACCAACGGCACGATCCTCTACGACGTCGACAACCAGGACGCGCGCACGGTGGTCAACAGCGCCTTCCCGAGCGCGCTCAACGGCAAGTTCGTGCGCGTCGCCGCGCGCTACCAGGTCGACGGCTCGCTGACGGCGGTGCGCGTGTGGTACTCGGGCACCTTCGCCAAAGTCTGGCTGAGCCCCGAGGGCCACGTGTCGAAGGTCGACGACGCGACCGGCGTGATGACGGTGGAGACCGAGGACGGCGTGCCGGTGCCGATCACCATCGGGCCCAACACGCTGTTCTACTTCCGCGCCCCGCAGAACGCGGCCGCGGACGCCACCGCGATCGGCCAGGGCCCCGGCTTCCTCGCCAGCGGCGACATCGTGCGCGGCTTCAAGGTGCACGTGAGCTGTGTAGATCCGCTCGCCAACCCGCTGGTGGCCGACACGGTCGACATCGAGATCGCCGCCTACAGCGGTACCATCTCCAACGCCAACGCGACCGGCTTCACCTACACGCATGACTTCCTGCGCAGCAGTGACGACTACTCGGTCGACCTCGGCTTCCTGCCGTACACGGGCACCAACAACAACTTCGATCCGAGCGGCACGCCGATCTCGGGGTTCGACTGGTGGTACTTCACCTTCCCGACGCAGGCCGATACCGGCGCCAATGCCATCGGCGACTTCGGCTCGGCGAGCAACGGCTCGGTGAACTTCGGCGGCAGCTTCGGCGCGGTCACTGCCTGGGGCGCTTCGTATGCCACCTGGGTGGGCGGCGCGACGCCGTGGCAGGCGCCGATGGCGATCCTCGAGCCCACCCCGCTGCCGCTGGCGCAGGTCGTCAATGGCATCACCGGCAGCTCCTTCACCATGTCGCTGGTGAGCAATACCGGTGGCAACGCGGCGACCGTGGACTTCGACGCCACGACCGGCTCGGCCACCCTGGTCTACCAGGTGAACCGCAGTGATGGTGTCGTCACGATCACGCCGCTCGACCTCAGCAACTCGGGGGACTTCACGACTTTCACCAACAGCCTGACCGCCGGCACGCTGCTCAAGGTGTGGGGCGTGCCGCAGCCGGCCGGAACGGCGGCGAGCGGCGCGCTCAAGGCCTACGTGATCGTCTACTTCACGGGGACGTCGCCGATGAGCTGAAGCAG
>DASPOP010000039.1:0-5992 GCA_035625955.1 Steroidobacteraceae bacterium
GGCGACTCCGGCGACCACCGCGACGCCCAGGTCAGTGACGTTCATCGGTTGCCTCCAGTTGCCGCAGCTGGGCGGTCAGTGACTGATATTCCCCGCTGTCCTCGGCACATAGACGCCGGGCCCGGGTGAGCATTTCCCGCAGCCTCGCCGCGCTGACCGCCCTCCCGGTCCCGGCAAAGCCCAGGTCCCGCAGGTGGGATGCCTGCACTACCCACCGGCGCTGAATCGCCGCAGCGCGTCCGAGATTGCCCGAGCAGGGCAGACAGATGAGTGCGACGACACTGAGGGAGACCGCCTGCCGCAGAGACAGTCCGAGACTCTCGCGCCTGCGGATGACCAGCCCGCAACCCGCCAGCGCACACAGGAGACACATCAGAACCGATGCCGCAAAGACTCCCTGATATCCCGCCAGCAGCGCGACTGGCGCGGCCACCGCGACCAGAGCCGCGCACACGCTCGCCAATCGGGCAATCGGCTGAACGACCCGCAGGTGCTGTTTCATCTCGGTGGTGGCTTGTTCGGCGGTCGGACCGCGCGGGGAGGCAGTCCAGTCGACCCGCAGATCGGGCCACCAGGGCGTAAGCGGATTGGGCAGGTACGGCCGGCGTCCACCCAACTCGAATGACGATCCGAAGGATAGCTGCCTGAGAGACGCGTTACGCGTGGAGACCACGGCTTCGCCGACAGCCAGGAAATGCACGGAGTCGAGCATATAGATGCCGACGAGGGCAGCGGCGAGCAGCCATTCCGGCGCGACCGGCATCGAACGAATCGCCCGAGCTGATCAGGGTGCCGGTTGTTTGCGCTTGAACAGCGACCTCACGCCGGCAACCACGGCAACCGCGGCAGCAACGATCAGCTTCCAGAATGCCGCGATGCCGGCGACCAGAAACTTCCACAGACCCTTGAGCAGCCCGGTCTTGACCGCGGCGGCCACGGCACCCCCGACGATCAGCCCGGCCAGCCCATACTCGGCGACCTTGTCGCCCGGCCGGTACTCGGCGTACGTGTCGCCCTGCTTGAAGCGGTAACCGGTCAGCACGCCGTTGAGGTCGGCAACCGCGGTGGTGGTGTTTTCGGGTGCGGAAACCAGCACGATGGTCGTGACGCCGCGGCGCCCCAGGACCTTGGTGAAGAAGTTGGTCGCCTGATTGCCCTGCGACTGGAGCAGGGTGGCCCACTCGAGACGCTTGGTGGTCGCGTTGTAGGCGGGCGGGATGCTCCAGCCGGTGACGTGCAGCTCCGGAAAGCCGCGGCGCCTGCGCTCCGCGTTCGATGCCTCCGTGTTCTCTTTGAGCGTCTTGAGGATCGCGTCCGCGTCGATCTTCTCGTCGTCCTTCACATAGCCGTCATCGTCGAAGATGAGATATGCGCCCCACTGCAGGGACTTGGGCGCGATCATGACCTCCTTGCCTCCGGAGAGGTTCTCGTTCAGCTCTTCGAACTTGGCCGTGTTGGCGGCATCGAGATAAACGTAGCCCTCGGGAAGCGACAGCGTCGAGTTGCCCGCGATGTCTATCGGACGCGGACCCAACACCCAGTCGAGAGCGCGCAGCTTCGCCCTGAATTCCTCTGCCTTGGCGTCGTTGGCGTCCTGCGCCTGCGCCACGGCGCCTGCGGCGAGCGTCAGGAAAACCGCCAGGAATGCAAACTTGGACATGTGCGGGTGCTCCTCTAGTCCTCGCTGATGTTGCGGAAGTCCACGCCCAGCGACCGGAGCTTGCGGTACAGGTGGGTGCGTTCCATGCCGACTCTCTTGGCGAGCTGCCCGACCTTGCCGTTGCAGAGCAGCAGCTGCTGCTGCAGGTAGGCGCGCTCGAACTGCTCGCGGGCCTCGCGCAGCGGCAGCGCCAGCAGGTCCTGCTTCACCAGCGGCTCATCGGGCGGCGCCTGCACGGCGAGCTCGCGCTCGATTTCCTCGAGCCGGATCTCCTCGCTCCCGCCGTGGATCAGCAGGCGGTGTACCAGGTGGCGGAGCTCGCGCACGTTGTCGGGCCAGGGGTAGTTGCGCAGACGGTTCTGCGCCGCGACGCTGAAGCGCCGGAACGGCAGGCCTTCGGTGTCGACCACCCGGTCGACGTGGTAGCGCAGCAGGTCCGGGACGTCCTCGGCGTATTCGCGCAGCGGCGGCACGCGCATGATGAGCACGTTGAGATGCGCGAGCAGGTCGCGGCGCAGTGCCTCGCCCCCGGCGCCCTGCTCGATCCCCGGCTGCGCCGAGGAGATCAGACGCGCGCGCAACGCCAGCGGCTCAGCACCGCCCAATCGCGTGAACTGTCCCGACTCGAGCACGCCGTAGAGCAGCCGCTGCACCGCGACCGGCAGATCCCCGACCTCGTGGATGAAGAGCGTCCCGTTGCCGGCCTGCTCGAGCAGGCCCTCCTCACGCGCGCCCCCGGGGAGCTCGCGGCCGAACAGGCGGCTCTCGGCGTCCGCCTCGCGCAGCGTGCTCGCGATCAGCGTGATGAACGGGGATGCCGCGCGCGCGCCGTGCTCGTGCACGTAGCGGGCGAAGGCTTCGCGCCCCGAGCCCGGCTCGCCGACCAGCAGCAGCGGCGACGGGTTGGCCGCCATCTGCTGCAGCTCGGCGCGCAGCTGCTGCATCAGGCGGCTCTTGCCGATCGGCGCCGTGAGCGCGGCGCCGAGGAGCTTGCCCGACTGGCGATGGCGCCGTCCGGCATCGAGCGCACGCTCCACC
Organism: Steroidobacteraceae bacterium; assembly: GCA_035625955.1. Classification (GTDB taxonomy): domain Bacteria; phylum Pseudomonadota; class Gammaproteobacteria; order Steroidobacterales; family Steroidobacteraceae; genus 13-2-20CM-66-19. The sequence continues at coordinate 2,699 of DASPOP010000039.1, forward strand.
GTGCGCAGCAGCTTGGCCAGCGACAGCGGCTTCTCGACGAAGTCGAAGGCGCCGAGGCGCGTGGCCTCGACCGCGGTCTCGACCGTGCCGTGTCCCGACATCATGACGACCGGGCAGCCGTCGGCGGCGCCGGTCGACCACTCGCGCAGCAGCGTGATGCCGTCGACGTCCGGCATCCAGATGTCGAGCAGTACCAGATCGGGGATCTGCCGCGCGCGCGAGGCGCGCGCCTGCGCGGCGTTGGCGGCGACGTCCACCTCGTAGCCTTCCTCGGAGAGGATCTCCTTGAGGAGGCCGCGGATGTCCGCCTCGTCATCGACCACGAGTATGTGTGGGTTGCTCATGCCCTTTCCCTCCGCAACTGATCACGCCGCTCGCGCGCGCCGGCGGTGCGGGTGCTGTCTGTGACCGGCAGCACCACGCGTATGCGGGCGCCGCCCTCGGGGCGGTTGTCCGCATCGATGCGGCCGCCGTGCTCTTCGACGATTTTCTTGACGATCGCGAGACCTAAGCCCGTGCCCTTCGGCTTGCTGGTCACGTAGGGGTCGAACACCCGGCCCAGCAGCTCACGCTGGAATCCCGGTCCGTTGTCGCACACCGTGACGCTCGCGTACTCGCTCTCGGAGGTGTTGTCGAGCCGGGTGGCGATCTCGAGGACGGGCTGGGCGACGCCCTCGAGTGCTTCCAGCGCGTTGGTCACCAGATTGTTGAGGATCTGCCGCACGCGGCCGCGGTCCGCCTCGATCCCCTCGAGGCGCGGGTCGAGGTCGAGGCGGATGCGCGTGCGCGGCGCCTGCGAGCGGTACAGGTCCGCCACCTCGGTGACCAGCTGATTGAGGCTGAAGTGCGTCACCTGCATCTCCGGCGCGCGCGCGTACTCGCTGAAGGCGTTGACCATCTGCTGCATGGTCTCGACCTGCTGCACGATGGTGCGGGTGCCGCGCTCGAGGATCTCGGCATCCTTCTCGCTCATGCCGGTGAGCAGCCGCCGGCGCAGCCGCTCGGCCGACAGCTGGATGGGAGTGAGGGGGTTCTTGATCTCGTGCGCGAGGCGCCGCGCGACTTCGCCCCAGGCGGCATCGCGCTGCGCCGCGAGCAGTGTGGTGATGTCGTCGAACACGATCACGAACCCCATGTCGCGGTCCTCGCCCGGCAGCGGCGTGCAGGCGCACATCAGCGTGCGCCGGCCGGCGGTGCCGTCGAGCTCGAGCTGCTCGCGCCACTCCTCGCGTCCGGCGGCGAAGCGCACCGCGAGCGCGCCCACGAACTGCCCGAGGCGCTCGTTGCCGGCGGCCAGCTCGGGCAGCGGACGCCCGGTGGCGGAAGCGAGCTCGGTGCCGAGGATCGCCCCGGCCGCCTGGTTCGCCATGCGCACCGTCAGGTGGCGGTCGACCGCCAGTACTCCGGTGGAGAGGCGCGCGAGGATGATCGCGAGCCGTTCGCGCTCGCGCTCCACGGCCTCCTGGCTGTGCTGTGCCTCGGCGCGCGCGCGCCGCAGCCGCTTGGTCATGTCGTTGAAGGAGTGCACCAGGAAGCCCATCTCATCGCGCGACGGCAGCCGCAGCCGCGTGGCGAAATCGCCCTTGCCGACCGCGCGCGTGCCCGCGATGAGATCCTGCACCGGGCGCACCAGGCGCTGTGCCGAGAAGATCGCGCCATAGATGGCGGCGAGCATCGCGAGCAGCAGCACCAGCGTCAGGGTGAGGCTGAAACTGATCTTGAGCGGCTCGCGCATGGCGGCGAGATTGCCGTACTGCGAGTAGGTCCCCTGCACCGCCTCCGAGAGCGCCGCGAGCTGCGCCGGCACCGGGTAGATCGCCACCACGAAGCGCGGATCGTGGCTCGCGGCGGACTCGCCGAGCGGCGCGCCGGTGCGGATCAGATAGCGGCCGCCCGCCTGGGGCTCGAGGCTCACGTAGGGCAGGTGCTGCGCGATCTGGCGCACCAGATCCGGCGGCGGCTGCGCCGGCAGCGCCTCGAGCGGGTTCTCGAGACTCGCCGCGACGATGCGCCCGCGCGCGCCGAACAGCGCGATCTCGAGCGCATCGCCCGCGCGCCGCTCGGCGTCGAGCCGCGTCTGCACTGCCGCGGGTGCCGCGGCCGCCAGCTCGCGCGCCAGCGTCTGGGTACGCTGCGAGTACTCGCGCATGCGCAGATCGAGCGCGGCCCGCGACAGCACCACCGCATCGTTCAGGCCCTGCTTCACCTCCACGGTGAACCAGCTGTCGATGCCGCGATTCAGGAACTCGAGCGAGGACAGGTAGACGATCAGGAGCGGCGCGATCACCAGCGCGCCGAAGATCCCCACTGTGCGCGCGGTGAGGCGCGAGCCCGGCACGTGCGCGCGGTAGTCGCGCACCAGACGCCAGAGCTTGCGCGCGACCAGCACCGCGAGCACCAGCGCAGCTCCCGCGTTGAGCACCACGATCCACCACTGCAGCCGCGCGAACTCGCCCGAGTTCTGGGTGCTCTTGGCGAGCAGCAGGAAGGCGCCGAGCGCGGTGACGCCCCAGAAGACGCTGAGCGCCACCGCATTGAGGCGCGCGCGCTGCTGGGTGTGCGGACTTACACCGGCAGCGACCATGTGTACCACTCGCTCTGCCGTGCCCAGTCATTCGTCCAGAACAGCAGCGCCCGCAGCGACGCCGGCAACTCTCCGCGGCGCACGCCGGCGCGCACGCTGATGGTGTAGTTGCCGCCGTCGAGCTGCGGCTCCACCAGGATCGGCCAGGCGTCGACCTTGCCGAGGTATTCCAGCGCCTCGTCGAGGGTCGCAAAAGTGTCCTGATCGCCGCTGCGCACGTCGCGTACCACGTAGCGGTCACTCACCGCGTGGTAGCTGAGCTGCCGATGCAGCGTCAGCTCGACGATGTTGGCGTTGAACCAGAGGCGCCGCTCCCGTTCGATGCGCACATCCAGGTCGAAGTCCAGCGTGATGCCGTCCCGCAGGGCGTTGCGGATGGCGGGCCCTTGCGGGTATTCCACCCGGGCGTGCAGCAGGAACACCCCGTGATCGATATTCACGTACGCGGAGCGCACCTCGAGCACGCCGTCGAGGGCATCCGCGTGCGCCCGGCCGGCCCCCGCGCCGAGCACAAGCACACAGAGCGTCGTCAGCAGGCCGCGCCCGATCAAACCGTCCCTTGCTGAATCGCTGCGTAGCATGAATGCAACGACTGGCCTCGATTGTGCACTTGCGGCTCGGCGCTCAGGTTCCGGCCGTTGTCTTTTCGAGACAAGCATAATAGAAGCCATCGGTCCCTGCCTCTGCCCCGGGCAATAGCTGCACTCCCA
>DASPOP010000040.1:0-2988 GCA_035625955.1 Steroidobacteraceae bacterium
CCGCCGCGGCGGCCGCCCACGTCGCAACGCTGAAACAGCTCCCTTCCGAGGTGGTGGCTGCAACTGGGCTCTTCTCCGACGGGGAGCTCGGAGCGGCCGAGGAGCTGGTACGCGCCTTCCTCCTGAGGCACGGCCATCACGTCGAGGCCATGAGGCTCCTGGCGCGCATCGGTATCGAGCGCGATGTGCTCGACGACGCGCAGCTGCTCCTCGAGGGAGTACTCGAGCTGGCGCCGGACTATCAGGCCGCGCGCGCCGACTACGTACGGGTCCTCAACGAGCGCCACCTCTACAAAGAGGCCCGGGAGCAGGCCGCCAGGCTCCTCGCCACCGATCCCGCCAATCGCGACTTCCGCACCGTCCATGCACTCACCTCCGTCGGCCTCGGCCAACACGAGCGTGCGATCGGCGAATACCGCGGCCTGCTCGAGGGCGCCGCGCAGCCTGCGGAGCTGCATCTGTCGATCGCGCACTCGCTCAAGACTCTCGGACGCACCAGCGAAGCCATCGGGGAGTATCGGGCCGCGGCCGCGGCCCGCCCCGGCTTCGGCGATGCCTACTGGAGTCTCGCCAATCTCAAGACCTACCGCTTCGAGGAGGCGGAGGTCGCCGCCATGCGCGCCGCCGAGGCCGCTCCCCTCACCTCCGTCGTCGACCGCTACCACCTGTGCTTCGCGCTCGGCAAGGCCCTCGAGGACGCCGGCGAGTTCGCGCAATCCTTCCGCTTCTACGAGCGCGGCAACGCGCTGCGCCGCGATGCCAGCCGTTACCGCCCCGAGGCGCACGAGGAGAATACGCGGCTGCAGAAGGCAGTCTGCACGCCGGAGCTCTTCGCCCGTCACGCCGGCGGCGGCGCGACGGCGGCGGATCCGATCTTCATCGTCGGCCTGCCGCGCTCGGGTTCGACGCTGATTGAGCAGATCCTCGCGTCGCATTCACAGGTCGAGGGCACTCATGAGCTCGCCGACGTCCCGCGCATCGTCGCCGGGCTCCGGGGCCGCGAGGCCGATGCCGGAAATCCGCACTATCCGGACGCACTCGGGCGGATGAGCGACGGCGATTTCCGCCGCCTTGGCGAGAAGTACCTCGGCGACACGCGCGTCTACCGCACCGGCAAGCCGCGCTTCATCGACAAGATGCCGAACAACTTCCGCCACATCGGCCTCATCCACCTCATGATGCCGAACGCCACGATCATCGACGCAAGGCGCGAGCCGATGGCCTGCTGCTTCGGGAACTTCAAGCAGCTGTTCGCCAGCGGGCAGGAGTTCACCTACGGGATCGAGGACATCGCGCGCTACTACCGCACTTACCTCGAGCTGATGCGCCACTGGGACCGCGTGCTGCCGGGGCGCGTGCTGCGCGTCGAGCACGAGGACCTGGTCGACGATCTCGAGGGCAATGTGCGCCGCATGCTCCGGCACTGCGGCCTCGCCTGGGAGCCGGCCTGCGTCGAGTTCTACAAGACCGAGCGCAGCGTCAGGACCGCGAGCTCGGAGCAGGTGCGCCAGCCGATCTATCGCGAAGGCCTCGACCAGTGGCGCCACTACGAGCCGTGGCTCGGGACGCTCCGCGCGGCGCTCGGGGATGCGCTTAGCGCGTACCGCGAATGACGGCGCCTAGCGCTGCGCGCTCTCCCAGGCGGACGCCACGTAGTAGGGCGCGCTCGACGGCGACAGCAGCGCGCGGCCGCGGATGTGGTCGGCGGCTTTTTCCGCCAGCATGATGGTCGGCGCGTTGAGATTGCCGGTGGTGATCGAGGGCATGATCGAGGAGTCGACGACCCGCAGCGCCTGCGTGCCGATGACGCGCGCCTGCGCATCCACCACCGCGAGCGGGTCCGACGCCCGCCCCATTCTGCAGCTGCACGACGGGTGGAAGGCACTCTCCACCTTGGCGCGGACGAAGGCGTCGATCTGCTCGTCGCTCTGCACGCTCTCGCCCGGCTGGATCTCCCGGCCGCGGTAGCGGGCGAAGGCCGGCTGCGCAAAGATCTCGCGGGTCAGGCGCACGCAGGCGCGCATCTCCGCCCAGTCCTCCGGCTGCGACATGTAGTTGAAGAAGACGCGCGGCTTCTCCAGCGGATCCGCGGACTTCAGCCGCACCCAGCCCTTGCTGTGCGAGCGCATCGGTCCGGCGTGCGCCTGGAAGCCGTGCTCGCGCGCCAGCGAGGAGCCGTCGTAGCTCACCGCCATCGGCAGAAAATGGAACTGAATGTCCGGGTAGCGCACCCCGACGCGGCTGCGGATGAAGCCGCCGGTCTCGAAGTGATTGGTGCCGCCGAGTCCGTCGTGGCGCAGCAGCCAGCGCAGGCCGATGAGCGCTTTGCTCCAGGGGTTCATCTGCGAGTAGAGCGTAATCGGCTCCCGGCAGGCCACCTGAAAATAGAACTCCAGATGATCCTGCAGGTTCTCACCGACTCCGGCGAGCTCGTGCACGACGCTGATGCCGTGCTGGGCGAGCTCGGCCCGCGGTCCCACGCCGGAGAGCTTGAGCAGCTGCGGCGAGTTCACCGGGCCGCCGCACAGCAGCACTTCGCGCCGCACCAGCACATCGTGCAGCGCCTCGCCCCGGCGGTAGCGCACGCCGATCGCACGCCGCCCGTCGAACAGGATCCGCGTCGCGAGCGCGTGGGTGCGCACCCCGAGGTTGGTGCGCGCCATCGCCGGCCGGAGGTAGGCGTTGGCGGCGCTGCAGCGCTTACCCTGGCCCACCGTCATCTCGAGATAGCCGAAGCCCTCCTGCTGGAAGCCGTTCACGTCGTCGGTGAAGGGGTAACCGGCCTGCCGGCCAGCCTCGAGCCAGGCTGCATGCAGGGGGTTCTGCAGCAGGCCGCGGCGCGTCGCGAGCGGTCCGTCCGCGCCGCGGTAATCGTTGCCGCCCCCGGCCCGGCTCTCCGCGCGCTTGAAGTACGGCAGCACGTCGCGGTAGCTCCAGCCCGAAGCCCCCTCGCTCTCCCAGCGCTCATAGTCGAGCGCGTTGCCACGC
>DASPOP010000041.1:0-8289 GCA_035625955.1 Steroidobacteraceae bacterium
TTCACGTAGGGCCCGAAGCGGCCGACATTGGCGACGACGGTCTCGCCCTGGGCGGTGGCGCCGAGCGTGCGCGGCAGCTTGAAGAGCTCCATCGCATCCGCCAGCGTGATCGCGTCCATCTTCTGTCCGGGCTTGAGGCCCGCGAAGCGCGGCTTCTCCTCGTCGTCCTTGGTGCCGATCTGCACGAACGGACCGTAACGGCCCATGCGCACCGTGATCGGTTTGCCGCTCGCCGGGTCCTTGCCGAGCTCGCGCGCCTGCGCGACCTGCTCGCGGGTGACGGTCTTCTCGATCTTCTCGACCTGATGGATGAACGGCTTCCAGAACTTCGCCAGCGGCGTCGTCCACGGCTCTTCGCCGCGCGATACCGCATCGAGCTCGTCCTCCATCGCCGCGGTGAAGCCGTACTCCACATAGCGGTGGAAGTGATGGGTGAGGAAGCGGTTGACGATCTTGCCGATGTCGGTCGGCACGAAGCGGCGGCTGTCCATCTCGACGTACTCGCGGTCCTGCAGCGTCGAGATGATGGAAGCGTAGGTCGAGGGGCGGCCGATGCCGTGCTCCTCGAGCGCCTTCACCAGCGAGGCCTCGCTGTAGCGCGGCGGCGGCTCGGTGAAGTGCTGCTCGGCCTTGAGGGCCGTGAGCGCCACGCGCTCGCCTTCCCGCATCGGCGGCAGCACGTGATCGCCCTCGTCGGTCTTCACGTCGTCACTGTCTTCCTGGTAGACCGACATGTAGCCCGGCTTCACCAGCGTCGAGCCGTTGGCGCGGAGCAGATGGCGCTGCGGACCGTCGGGCCCGGCGAGCAGGTCGACCGCGACGGTGTCGAAGACCGCGTGCGCCATCTGCGAGGCGACCGCGCGCTTCCAGATGAGCGAGTAGAGCCTGAAAAGATCGTTCTCGATCTTGCCCTCGACTTCCCCCGGCGTGATGGCGGCCGAGGTGGGCCGGATCGCCTCGTGCGCTTCCTGCGCGTTCTTCGATTTGGTCTTGTAGACGCGCGGCTCCTCGGCCACCTCGGCTTGGCCGTAGAGCCGCGCGGCGACCTCGCGGATCTCCTGCACCGCCTCGGCGGCGAGCGACACCGAATCGGTACGCATGTAGGTGATGAGGCCGACGCTGCCCTCGCCGATATCGAGTCCCTCGTAGAGCTGCTGCGCGAGGCGCATGGTACGGCGCGCGTTGAAGCCGAGCTTGCGCGCGGCCTCCTGCTGCAGCGTGGAGGTGGTGAAGGGAGGCGCGGGATTGCGGCGGCGCTGCTTGCGGTCGATAGCGAGCACGCCGAGCGTGGGCTCACCGCCCGCGCCGCGCGCGGCGGCGCCGATGGCGCGCTCGGCCTCGCGCGCCGCGGTCTCGTTCGTGAAGGTGAACTGCTCGACCTTGCCGCCGCGGTACTCGACCAGCTTGAGCGGAAAAGCCTGGGCGGCCTGTGTACCCTCGCCGTCGATGGTCCAGTACTCGAGCGCCTTGAAGGCCTGAATCTCCTCCTCGCGCTCGCAGATCATGCGCAGCGCCGGGCTCTGCACGCGCCCGGCCGACAGTCCGCGGCGCACCTTCTTCCACAGCAGCGGCGAGAGGTTGAACCCCACCAGGTAGTCGAGCGCGCGGCGCGCCTGCTGGGCGTTGACCAGCTCGAGCGACAGATCGCGCGGCTGCTCGACCGCGGCGCGGATCGCGTTGCGCGTGATCTCGTAGAACACCACGCGGCGCACGTCCTTGCCGTTCAGGTCGCCGCGCTCGCGCAGGATCTCCTTCAGATGCCAGGCGATCGCCTCGCCCTCGCGGTCCGGGTCGGTGGCGAGGTAGAGCGCGCTCGACTTCCTCAGGCTGCGCGCGATCGCGTCCACGTGGCGCTGGTTCTTCTCCAGCACCTGGTACTTCATCGCGTAGCCGTTGTCGGGATCGACCGCGCCCTCCTTGGGCACCAGATCGCGCACGTGGCCGTAGGAGGCGAGCACCTCGAAGTCGCGGCCGAGATACTTCTTGATGGTCTTGGCCTTGGCGGGCGACTCGACGATGACCAGGTTATCTGCCATTAGGAGAAAAACGCCTCAGCCTTAAACGAAAAACCGCGGACGAGCCGCGGGCCAGGGAGAAAGCGCGCTCGCCTCAGGCCGGTCAATGCGGCGCCACCGGGCGATTGTCGGACACCAGTCCATCGAGGCGCTCGAATGCGAGCTCCTGCCCCGGCTGGCTCGAGAGCACCATCAGCACCACCCACTTGAGCTGCTCGGTGTCGGGCTCGTCGGCATCGAGGGCGAGCATGCGCTCGATGACGATCTCGCGCTGCTGCGGCGTGAGCACGCCGAGGCGCTCGAGCGTGAGGAGGAAGCCGCGGCATTCGGTCGACAGGCGGCCGAGCTCGCTGTCGGAGAAGATGCGCACGCCCGAGGACTGCGCACCCGGCTCCGTGGCCGGCAGCGGCGGACGCTCGTGCCCGAAGGCGAGGTCGGTGAGCCAGTCGAGCGCGCGCTCGACCTTCGCCGGCGTGAACCCGGCGCGCTCGAGGTCGCGCGCCAGATGCTCGCGCTCCGGCACCTCCGGCGCGTCGGCGAGCATGTACCGGTCGAAGACGTAGATCAGGATGTCGAGAATACTGCCAGTCATCTTTAAGGTATGCGGCCATACCGGCCGCCCGGAAGAGCCGCCACGCGCCCCTCGAGCTCGAGTATCAACAGCATCGAGGCGATTGACTCGCTCGGCAGCTCGGTGCGCGCCACCAGGCTGTCGATGGTCGCGGGCTCAAAGCCGAGGGCATCTAACAGCATTTCATACTCCTTGTCCAATTCGCGGCCCGCGGCGACCGCACGGCGCGCCTCCGTAAGTCGTTCTTTCGAAACCGGAAATTCCAACTCCTCCGTCACGTCCTTCGCCTGCTCCACGAGCTTGGCGCCATCCTTGATGAGTTGGTGGCAGCCGCCCGAGAGCGGGCTGTGAATCGAGCCCGGGATGGCGAACACCTCGCGCCCCGCCTCGAGCGCGAGGTGCGCGGTGATCAGCGAGCCGCTCACGCGCGTCGCCTCGACCACCAGCGTGCCGAGCGTCAGCCCGGCGATGATGCGATTGCGCAGCGGGAAGTTCTCCCGGCGCGGCGCGGTGCCCGGCGGGAACTCCGACACCAGCGCTCCGTGCGTGCGGATGCGCTCGGCGAGCGCGCGGTTCGTGGATGGATACACGCGGTCGAGCCCGGTGCCGAACACCGCGATGGTCGCGCCGCCGCCCTTGAGAGCGCCCTCGTGACTCGCCGCATCGATCCCGGTGGCGAGCCCGCTCGTCACGGTGAGTCCGCCGCGCGCGAACCATGCGGCGAACTCGCGCGCCGTCGAGCGTCCCGCAGGAGTAGGGCTGCGCGAGCCCACCATTGCGAGCTGCGGCGCGGCGAGCGCTGACAGCGCGCCCTGCACGTAGAGCGCCGCCGGCGCAGAGGCGGTTTGCCGCAGCAGCGGCGGGTACTCCGGGTCGGTGCACAGCACGATCACGGTACCGCTCGCGGCGAGCCATTCGAGATCGGCGCCGATGGCGCGCTCATCGGGCGTGCTGAGGAAGGCGAGCGCCGCCGGAGGCAGCTCGACGCGGGCGGCGTGGCGGGCGCGCGCGACTGCAGCGAGATCGCCGCCGGCGGCCGCGATCAGCGCCCCCGCGGCTTGCGCCGTGAGTCCCGGTGTGCGGGCGAGAGTCGCGCGTGCCGAGCTCGAGTCCATAGGCGCGCGAGCATAAGGCAAGCGCGCCGCGCCGCGAACGCGGCGCGCGCGAAAGGCTTCGAAGGCAGTGGTTTTGCGCTGCGCGTGCCGCGCTTTATTACGGGTTGCGCACCACGTCGAGGCGGTGAATGGTGTCCGAGGCGCCGACGATGAGCCCGTAGCTCATGCGATCGTAGACTCTGAAGACCAGCAGCGTGCCGCTGCGCTCGTCGGGGAGCTTCACTTTCGGCGCGAACGAAGTGCCGGTGCCGCCGCTCATGCTGGAGATGGTGCGGCCGCCGCGGTAGAGATCGCGCACGGTATCGCCGGCCGAGTCGACGGCGAGCACGTTGCCGGCCTCGAGTCCGTGGCTCTTGCCGCGGTTGATGGCGACGACCTCGAACTGGCCGATGAGGTCGGTGCCGCCCATCACGGCGATGATGCGGCCGCGGACGTCGCCCGCGGGCGCGCGCAGCGTGAAGTTGACGGGTGTCGCCTCTTCGGCCGCCGTCACCAGGCGGTCGCCCGCCACGGTCTCGAGCGCCGGCTCGGTGAGCAGCGCCTTGGCGGGATTGCCCGGGCGCTCGACCAGAGCAGTGGCGGTGTAGACGCCCTCGTAGCCGAGCAGCGCGTTGTCGTCCGGATCGCGCAGCTCGTCGCCGACGCGCATCACGGCGTAGCGCGAGTTCTGCTCGGCAGTGAGATTCGCCACGTAGACCTCTATCCCTGAGCCACCCACCTGGTGCATGTCGCGGAAGGCGAGCACGTAAGGGGCGGTCTTGATCTCGTCGCGCGTGAGCAGGCGCGGATGCGAAAGGAATCCCTGGATCGCCGAGTACGGGATGGTCGGAATGGCGGTATCGAGCGCGGTGCTGCGCAGGCGCGGATCGAGCCTGACGGACTCGAGGCGCGCAGCGCCCGGCTCGGCGACGCTGATCTGCGGGCTGCCGCCGGCACCGTAGGCGAGCTCCAGCGTGTCACCCGGATAGATCAGGTGCGGGTTGGGAATCCTCGGATTGATGATCCACACCTCGGGCCACAGCCACGGATCCTTGAGGAACATCGAGGCGATGCCCCAGAGCGTGTCGCCCTTCTTGACGACGTAGCTCATCGGGGCGCCCGGCTTCACCATGTTCGCCGGCACCGCGGCGGGCGCAGCGGCAGGGGCGGCGGGCGCGGGCGCGGGCGCCTCGCTGCCTGCGGAGGCGACGGCCGCCTCGGTCGCCGTCATATCGGGCGCGGGGGCAGTCGCGGCTGCCGGGCTGGTGCTCGCCGCGGGTGCGGCGGCCGAGCTTTCAGGGGCGGCCGGTTTGGAATGCTTGAAGAGCGCACACCCGGAGAGCGTCAGCGACAGGGTGAGCAGGCCCGCGCCTAAGCGGGCTCCAAGTACTTGATTAGAGACCATCCTCCACTCCTCTTCGCACGAGGCGGGGCACACAAGCAGCGCCGAGATTCTAATTGTTATACTGGCATGCGGCGCATTTGGCAGATGAATTAATGTCAAAATCGTGCGCTGGATCACGGGCCCCGGCGCCCCCACATACGTCGAAATCATGGCCTTAAGAACCATCCTGGAGTTCCCGGACCCCCGGCTGCGCACGCGCGCCAGGCCGGTGACCGAGTTCGACGCCGCCCTCGGCACGCTCATCGACGATCTGTTCGAGACGATGTACGCGGCCCCGGGCATCGGGCTTGCGGCCACCCAGGTCGACGTCCACCAGCGGGTCCTCGTCATCGACCTCTCGAACGACCGCAGCGGCGCGCTCGCGCTCGTCAATCCCGAGATCCTGAGCCGCGAGGGCGAGGAGAGCACCGAGGAGGGCTGTCTGTCGGTGCCCGGGATCTTCGATGAGGTCAAGCGCGCAGCGAAGGTGCGGGTGCGCGCTCAGGACCGCACGGGTGCGGTATTCGAGCGCGACTACGACGACATTCTGGCGGTGTGCATCCAGCACGAGATGGATCATCTCGAGGGCAAGCTGTTCGTCGACTATCTCTCCGACCTCAAGCGCGAGCGGATTCGCAAGAAGCTCGACAAGGAGCGCAAGGAGCGCTCGGCGCGCGCAGCGGCGCCAGCCGGCAGCGCGCACCGAGCGTTTTAGCTCGATGGCATTGCGCGTCGCCTTCGCCGGCACGCCTGAGTTCGCGCTGCCCGCGCTCGAGGCGCTGCTCGAATTCCACCACGTCGTCGGCGTGCTGACGCAGCCCGACCGTCCGAGCGGACGCGGCCGACACCTGCGCGCATCGCCGGTGAAGACCCTCGCCGAGGCACGCCATCTGCCGCTCATGCAGCCGGCGAGCCTGCGCGAGCCGGCGCCGCAGGCGGAGCTCGCCGCCTGGAAGCCGGAGATTCTGGTGGTGGTCGCGTACGGGCTCATGCTGCCGCCGGCCGTGCTCGGTCTTCCGCGCCGCGGCTGCCTCAACATCCACGCATCGCTCCTGCCGCGCTGGCGCGGCGCGGCTCCGGTGCAGCGCGCGATCCTCGCCGGGGACGAGGTCACGGGCGTCACCATCATGCAGATGGATGCGGGGCTCGACACCGGTCCGATCCTTCTCGAGCGCGAAGTCGGCATCCGCCCGGATGACACCGGCGGCTCGCTCGCAGTCACGCTCGCGAGACTCGGCGCCGGGACGCTCCTCGAGGCGCTCGAGGGACTTGCCTCCGGGACGCTCGAGGGGCGGCCCCAGCCCGGCGAGGGTGCCACCTACGCCGCCAAGATCGATAAATCCGAGGCGTGCATCGACTGGAGCCGCGATGCGGCCAGCATCGAGCGCAAGGTGAGGGCCTTCGATCCCTGGCCGATCGCCGAGACGACGCTCGGCGGGCAGCGTCTTCGCATCCATTCTGCCGAGAACGTGGCGTTAAAAGACGATAAATTGTCGAAATATGGATCGATCCTCTCCGTACGTGACGGCATCATGCTGGTTCAATGCGGACAGGGCGTACTCGGCATCCGGAAGGTCCAGAAACCCGGCGGCCGGGTACTCCAGATGTCCGAATTCGCCCACAACCTCGACCTCACGGGCCGGCGGCTTGGCTAGGACGCGCTGGGCACCGGGCGCCCCGGCTCTGGCCGCGGCGGCCCGGGTCGTCGAAGCCGTGGTGGCGCAGGGCCGCTCGGCGGATGCGGTGCTCGCGGAACGCGAGTCCGGGGAGGATCGTTCGGCCGTGCGCGCGATCGCGCTCGGAACACTGCGCTGGTATCTGCGGCTGGCGCCCGCGCTCGAGGGGCTCATGAGACGGCCCGCAGCGGTTGCCTCCGCCGTGCAGGCGCTCCTTGCGGTGAGCGCGCATCAGATCGAGTACTCGCGCAACGTGCCGGAACAGACGGTGCACGCCGCAGTCGACGCGGCGCGCATCCTCGGCAGCGAGCGCGCCACCGGACTCGTCAACGCGGTGCTGCGCCGCTACCTCGCAGAGCACGCGGTGCTCCTGGCGCGCGTGGATAAGGAGCTCGCCGCGCGCACCGCCCATCCCGCCTGGCTGGTCGACCGCCTGAGCGCAGTCTGGGCAGAGTCCTGTCCGGCGATGCTGGCGGCGAACAACGCGCATCCGCCGATGACGCTGCGCGTGGACCTCTCGCGCACCAGTGCAGCCGGGTATGTGAGCCAACTGCACGCGGCAGGGATTGATGCCCGAGAGATACAATGGGAGAAATCTGCAGTAAATTTGGATCGCCCGCAGCCCGTCGAACGCCTGCCGGGCTTCGCGGAGGGCATCGTCTCGGTGCAGGATGCCGGCGCGCAGCTCGCAGCGCCGCTGCTCGCGGCGCGAGCGGGTATGCGCGTGCTCGATGCCTGCGCGGCCCCAGGCGGTAAGACCGGACACATTCTCGAGCAGCTCGGCGAGGGCGCAGACGTCACCGCGGTGGACATCGACGCATCGAGAGTCGAGCGAATCCGCGAGAACCTCGCGCGCCTCAGGCGCACCGCGCAGCTTCGCGTCGGCGATGCCCGCGAGCCGCAGAGCTTCTGGGACGGGCGCCCCTTCGAGCGCATTCTGGTAGATGCCCCGTGCTCCTCGACGGGCGTCATCCGCCGCCATCCGGACATCAAGTTGCTGCGGCGCGAGAGCGACCTGCCGGCACTGGCCGCCGGGCAGCTGGCGATTCTCGAGGCAGCGGCCCGCATGCTGGCCGTGGGCGGGCGGCTGGTCTATTGCACCTGCTCGGTGCTCCCCGAGGAGAATGAGGCGCTGGTACAGCGCTTCCTCGAAGGCGCACCCCACATGACGGCCGCCAGAATGCCACGCGCCGCCGAGCTCGCGCCCGGGGCCCGCGAACGAACCCCGGGCGTTCAGCTGCTTCCCGGAGCAGAGGCGGGGACCGACGGCTTCTATTATGCTTGTCTCGAAAAGACAACGGCCGGAACCTGAGCGCTAAGCCACAAGTCGAGAGTCGAGGCCAGTCGTTGCATCCATGCTACGCGGCGATCCAGCAAGGGACGGTTTGATCGGGCGCGGCCTGCTGACGACGCTCTGTGTGCTCGCGCTCGGCGCCGGAGCCGGCCGGGCAGGCGCGGATGCCCTCGATGGCGTGCTCGCGGTGCGCTCGGCGTACGTGAATATCGATCACGGGGTATTCCTGCTGCACGCGCGGATTGAATACCCGCA
>DASPOP010000042.1:0-17862 GCA_035625955.1 Steroidobacteraceae bacterium
AGACGCTCGCCCGCGCCCGCGCGCACGTCGAGGAGGCCGAGCGGCAGCTCACCGAGCGGCGCGCCGGCGAGCTCGTGGCGGAGGAGCTGCGCGCGGCGCAGACCGCCCTCAATGAGATCACCGGTGAGTTCACCAGCGACGATCTCCTCGGGAGAATCTTCTCGAGCTTCTGTATCGGCAAATGATGCCGACGAAATCGCTTCGCGATGCGCAGCCGGCAAAAACCCATGCGCTAACCTTGCTACGGAGTGCTCGGCTTCTGAGGTAATCGGGGCGATGCGCATCGCGCCGCGCCTTTTTGCCGGCGGCAGCCAGGGTAATGTCCGACGAAATCACTTCCTGTGATTTCGTCCGATTGACTAGTTGCGGCCAGCCTCTCCCTTGAGCGTCACCGCTCCGCTCACCGTCTTGGGATCGACCCTGATCGCCGCGAGGCGCTCGGCCACGTCCGCCGGGACGTCGGTCTGCTGGCGGCCGCCGAGATGCTGCGCGTAGAACCCTTCCATCGCGGTCACCAGGGCGAGGTTGTTGATCGGCCGCGCAAACCCATGACCCTCATCGGGGGCCACGAGGTATTCGACCGGCTTGCCGTTGTCGCGCACCGCGGCGACGATCTGGTCGCTCTCGCGGACGTTCACCCGCGGGTCATTCTTGCCCTGCACGACCAGCAGCGGGGTCACGATGTCCCTGGCGCGGGTGAGGGGCGATTCCGCGACCAGCAGCGCTTTCCCCTCGGGCGTCGTCGGGTCTGCCATGCGGGCGTAGAGCTGCCTGCGGCCCGCCTCCCAGTACGGCGGGATGGCGTCGAGAAGCGTGATGAGGTTCGAGGGCGCGACGTAGGCGACCGCCGCCGCGTAAACGGTGGGCGTGAACGCCACGCCGGCCAGCGTCGCGTAGCCGCCGTAGGAGCCGCCGCCGATGCCGACGCGCCTGGCGTCGACCGTGCCTGCGCTGACGAGCGCCTTCACGCCCCAGGTGAGATCGTCCTGCATCTTGCGCCCCCACTGACCGTTGCCGGCGTTGAGGAAGCGCTTGCCGTAGCCCGTCGAGGCACGGAAGTTCGGTTGCAGCACGGCGTAGCCGCGGTTGGCGAGGAACTGCGCGTAGCGGTCGAAGCCGTAAGTGTCGCGCCCCCACGGGCCCCCGTGGGGCCAGACGATGAGCGGCAGATTCTTCGCCGGCAGCCCCTTCGGCAGCGTCAGGTAGCCGGGAATCGAGAGTCCGTCGGAGGAGCGGAACTCGTAGGGCTGGCGCGGCGCGAGGTACTCGCGCTTGATCTCCTCGCGCACCAGGTACTGCAGCGTCAGCGTCTTCGCCGCGCGGTTCCACAGGTAGGTCGTGCCGGGGTCGGTGTCGCTGTAGGCGGTCAGCATCCACAGGCTCTCGTCCTGCGAGTTCGAGCCGAAGCTGATCTCCTTGCCCGGCACCTGGGCGGCGAGCCAGGCGTAGTCGCGTTCGAACGCCGGGTCGTGGAAGTGGCGACGCGGACGGCTGTCCTCGTAGAGGGTGAAGAGGATCCGGTAATCGACCTCGGAGAGCTTGACGCCGCTCAGGTCGACGCGGTTCCTGGGATCGCTCTCGACCTTTGAGGTGGCCCCGGTCGCGGGGTCGAGCGACTCGAGCTCGACGAGGTCGAGCGCTCCCTTGTTGGTGATGAGGTAGACGGCGTGGTTGCCGGCGTCGAACCCGCCGACATTGCAGGATTCGAGGACGGTGCAGCTGTAGATCTGCTTGAAGCCCTGCGCGTCGACGCGCAGCACCTCGGTGTCGCCCACGGCGTTGGTGCGCTCGGCGAGCCGCAGGTTGCCGTCGTTGTCGAAGTCCCAGCCCGCGATCTGCTCGGTGTTCTGGCGCAGCAGCTGCTTCTCGCCGCTCGAGATGTGCAGCTCATAGAGGTCGTGCCAGCGCGCATCGCGGTCGTTGAGTCCGATGTAGAGGATGTCGGGTTTCGTCCTGGGTGCCGCGTAGATCTGCGTCTGTACGCCCTTGAGATTGGTGAGCGCGCGGGTCGGCGGCACGCCCGTCTCCCGATCGGCCGGCAGCGTCGGGTCGATGGCGTAGACGTTGAAATTCTCATCGCCCCCCGCGTCCTGCGCGTAGAGGAGGTATTTCGAGTCGCGGCTCCAGAAATAAATTCGTATCGGACGCGTCGCCTCGGCGCTCACCGGACGAGCGCTGCTGAAGGGGTCGGCGGCCTTCTTCACCCACAGGTTGCGTGTGCCCCGATAGGGCTTGAGGAACGAGATGTACGCGCCGTTCGGGGAGATCTGCGCGCCGTCGATCGCGATCTCGCCGAAGAACTGGTTGCGATCGATGATCGGCGGCTGCTTCGCCGCCGCGCAGACTGCGCCGGCGAGAGCCAGCAGCGCCGTGCCGAGGAGTACCGGGGCTTTCATGGGGACCTCCAATGAATCAACCAGGCCGGCGCGCGAGCGACAGCCACAATCCTGCGCCGATCAGCGTCAGTCCCGAGGCGTGCCCCAGGAGCTTGGCGCGCTTCGACTGCATGAACCAGCCGCGCCCGAGGCCGGACGCAATCGCCCAGCACGAGTCGCTGACCGCCGCGAGCAGCACGGTCACCGTGCACATGACGGCCAGCTGCGGCGCCGCCGGCAGCGCGGGATCGACGAACTGCGGCAGGAACGCCGTGAAGAAGGCGATGGTCTTGGGATTCGAGAGCGCCACCAGCACGCCGCGGCGGAAGTGCACGTGGTTGCCGGACACGGGCGGGGCGGGTCTGCCGGCCTGGCGCCAGGCCTGCACCCCGAGCCACACGAGGTAAGCCGCCCCGAGCCAGCGCAGCGCCTCGAACAGCGCCACGGCGTGGCTCAGCACCCAGCCGAGGCCGAGCGCGATCGCCGCGATCAGCAGGGCATTGCCGGTGGAGGTGCCCGCGACCGTGACGAGGCCGGCGCGCAGGCCGCGCGTCGCGGTGGTCGAGATCACCAGCGTGACGATCGGCCCGGGAGCGAGCAGCAGCACGATGGTGATGGCGAGAAATCCCGCGAACAGATGCCAGTTCATTGCTTCAGCCCCAGGTCCCTGCTGTAGGTGACGTTCATGACGTTGTCGTACCAGCCCAGCACCTGCGGCTGCACGAGGTGCTTGTTCACGTAGAAATACAGGGGCATCAGCGGGGTGTCGGCCAGCATCACCCGCTCGGCCTCCTCGAGCAGCGCGCGGCGCTTGCCGGGGTCGACCTCGGCGGCGGCGCGCGTCAGCAGCGCATCGTAGGCGGCGCTCCGGTAGCGCGGCAGGTTCAGGCCGAAGTCGCTCTTCAGGTACTGCGCGAAAGTCTGGGCGTCGTTGTAGTCGCCCGCCCAGCTCGAGCGGAACAGCTCGACGTCGCCGCGGTCGATCTGCTGCAGCAGTGTCTTGAACTCGACCTGGGTGAGGCGCACGTCGGCGCCGAGCGCCTCCTTCCACATCGAGGCGATGGCGACGGCGAGCTTGGTGTGCACCTCGCCCGCGTTGTAGGCGAGCTCGACGGCCAGCGGTTTCGCGCGCGAGTAGCCCGCTTCCCGGTAGAGGCGCTGCGCCTCGGCGATGCGCGCCGGCATCGCAACGCCGCGATAGTCGAAGGACTGCGGCGTGTAGCCATCCACCCCTGGCGGTACCCAGCCGTAGGCCGGGAGCTCCCCGACCCGCAGCACCAGCGTGGCGAGCTTCTCGCGGTCGATGACGAGCGAGAGCGCCCGGCGCAGCTGCGGCTGGTCCTTGAACGGCGCGCGCCGCAGGTTGAAGCCGTAGTAGTAGGTCGTGAGCTGCGGCGAGACGTGCAGCTGCGCGGCGAGGTGCTCCCTGATCCAGTCGAACTGCCCGCGCGGCACGACCGCGGTGATGTGCAGCTCGCCGCTGCGGTAGCGGGCGAGCTCGGCATTCTCATCGGGAATGAACAGGTACTTCACCGTCCCGACACGCGTCGCGGCGTCGTTCCAGTAGTAGTGGTTGCGTGAGGCGAGGACGTACGAGCCCTGCACCCATTCCCTGAGCACGAAGGCGCCGTCCGAGACCATGACTCCGGGGCGGGCGTAGCTGTCCGCATGAGCGGCGAGCGTCGGCCGGTGCACCGGGCAGGTGCTCGGATGCGAGAGCAGCGCGGGCAGATAGGGCGCGGGAGCTGCCAGCGTCACCACCACGGTCGAGTCGTCGGGCGCGGCGACGCCTAAGGCGTCGGGGGGCTTGCGGCCCGCGACGATGTCGTCGGTGTTGGCGATGACGTCGGCGTACTGCGCGTAGCCCGAGGCGGTGGCGGGATCGACCAGCCGGCGCAGGCCCGCGACGAAATCCGCGCCGACCACCCGCTCGCCGTTCGACCAGCGCGCCTCCGGCCGGAGCGTGAAGGTATAGACCTTGCCGTCGGCGCTCACGCTCCAGCGGCTCGCCACGCCGGGCGCCACCGCCGCGCTCTTGTCGAGCGTCGTCAGGCCCTCGCACAGATCCCGCACGACTCCCTGCGCCTCGGCGCCGCGGACCTTCTGCGGATCGAGCGAATCGGGATCGGGTCCCCCGCCCCGCACCAGCACCGGCCCCTCGGGCGCACCGCCCGCGCCGGGCGCCGCAGGACCGCTGCCGCCCGGCGCGCAGGCGCTGAGCTGAGCGAGCGCGGCGCCGGCCGCGGCGAGCCACGCGAGGCGACCGGCCCTCATGGGGAGCGGCGCCGCCGGCGGCTGGCGTTGATCTCTCTGCGCAGCGCCTCGGCGGCGCCGCGGGCGGCGACGGCGAAGTCCGCGCCCGCGCGCGCCGCGCCGTAGAGGATGGCGCGCGAGGAGCTGACCATGAGGCCGGTGCCGTCCGCGGTCTGGCCGTTCTCGACCGCCTGCGCCACGTCCGCTCCCTGAGCGCCGACGCCCGGGAGCAGCAGCGGCATCTCGCCGACGATGCGGCGCACCTCGGCGAGCTCGCGCGGATAGGTGGCGCCGACCACCAGCGCGCAGTTGCCGTTGCCGTTCCAGCGCGTCGCGGCGAGCTCGGCGACCACGTGATAGAGCCGCCGCGCGCCGACCTCGAGGTCCTGCAGGTCGCGCGCTCCGGGATTGGAGGTGCGGCAGAGAATCACGACGCCCTTGTCGGCATGCCTGAGGAACGGCTCGAGCGCGTCGGTGCCGAGGTAGGGATTCACGGTCAGCGCGTCCGCCCCGTAACGCTCGAAGGCCTCGATGGCGTAGCGCTCGGCGGTGTTGCCGACGTCGCCGCGCTTGCCGTCGAGGATCACGGGGATGCCGGGGTAGGTGCGGTGGACGTACTCGATGGTGCGCTCGAGCTGGTCCTCGGCCTCGTAGGCCGCGTAATGCGCGAACTGCGGCTTGTAGGCGCATACCAGGTCGTGGGTGGCGTCGACGATGGCCTTGTTGAACTGGAAGATCGGCGAAGGCGCCGCGGCGATGTGCGGCGGAAAGCGCTCGATCTCGGGGTCGAGCCCGATGCAAAGCAGCGAGTCGTTTTCTTCCCAGGCGCGCGCGAGAGCCTGCGTGAAGGCGCTCATGCGACCCGCGGGGCGGAGCGCGCGGCGCGCTTCTTCAGGTGCACGAGCAGGATCGACACGGCCGCCGCGGTCACGCCCGGGATGCGGCCCGCCTGGCCGAGCGTCGCCGGACGCGCCTCGGAGAGGCGCTGGCGCACTTCGTGCGAGAGCCCGGCGAGCGCGCGGTAATCGAGGTCGGCGGGGAGCTGCGTCTCCTCGTTGCGCCGCGCTCGCTCGATCTCCTCCTGCTGCCGCTCGAGGTAGCCGGCGTAGCGGGCCCGCACCTCGACCTGGGTGCGGATCTGATCCGGGAGGCGCGCGTCGATCGGGAGCACGGGCTCCTCCTCGGCGCTCTCCGGGAGCCACTCCGGAGGCCCCGCCACCTCGAGCAGCGCCTGGTAGCTCACCCCGGGGCGCTTGAGCAGCTCGAAGGCGCAAGCGTCCTCCCTGAGCGGCGCGCCGAGTACCCGGGCGGCCCAGTCCGGGGACAGCTGGCCGGCCTTCACGCGCAGCTCCGTGAGACGCTCAATCTCCAGATCCGTGAGGTACTGCTTGATCTCGAACAGCCGCCAGCGCTCGGAGTCGACCAGCCCGAGCTCGCGGCCGACGGGCGTCAGGCGGGCATCGGCATTGTCCTCGCGCAGCAGCAGCCGATGCTCGGCGCGGCTGGTGAACATGCGGTAGGGCTCGCGCGTGCCGCGCGTCACCAGATCGTCGATGAGCACGCCGATGTAGGCATCGCTGCGCTTCGGCACCCAGGGCTCCTGGCCCGCGACGGCGCGGGCGGCATTGATGCCGGCGACCAGTCCCTGGGCGGCGGCCTCCTCGTAGCCCGTGGTGCCGTTGATCTGGCCCGCGAAGAAAAGGCCGGTGAGCGCTTTCGTCTCGAGCGAGCCCCTGAGGTCCCGCGGGTCGAAGTAGTCGTACTCGATCGCGTATCCCGGGCGCGTCAGATGCGCTTTCTCGAAGCCGCGGATGGTGCGGACGAACTCGACCTGCACATCGAAGGGCAGGCTGGTCGAGATCCCGTTCGGATAGACCTCGTGGGTGTTGAGACCCTCGGGCTCGACGAAGATCTGGTGAGAGGGTTTCTCCGCGAAACGCACCACCTTGTCCTCGACCGAGGGGCAGTAGCGCGGGCCGACGCCCTCGATCACCCCCGTGAACATCGGCGAGCGATCCGTTGCCGAGCGGATGATCTCGTGGGTACGTTCGTTTGTATGCGTAATGAAACAATCGACCTGTCTCGGATGGTCTTCGACACGTCCAAGGAACGAAAAGACCGGCGTGGGCAGATCCCCGGGCTGGCAGGTCATCACCGACCAGTCGAGGCTGCGGCCATCGACCCGGGGCGGGGTCCCGGTCTTCAGGCGCCCGACCCGAAGGTCGAGCTCGCGCAGCCGCGTTGCGAGGCGCATCGATGCCGGGTCGCCGGCGCGGCCGCCCTGGTAGTTGTCGAGCCCGACGTGAATGCGGCCGCCGAGGAAGGTGCCCACGGTGAGCACGACCGCGCGTGCGCGGATCTCCATCCCGGCGACGGTGACCACGCCGCACACCCGGCCGCCCTCGAGGAGGAGGTCGGCGGCCTCCTGCTGAAAGAGCGCGAGCTGCGGCTGGTTCTCGAGGAGGGAGCGGATTGCGACCCTGTAGAGCTGCCGGTCGGCCTGGGCGCGTGTGGCGCGCACGGCCGGTCCCTTGCTCGCGTTCAGGGTGCGGAACTGGATGCCGGCGCGGTCGGCGGCGCGCGCCATGGCGCCCCCCAGGGCGTCGATCTCGCGCACCAGGTGTCCCTTGCCGATGCCGCCGATCGCGGGGTTGCAGCTCATCGCTCCGAGCGTCTCGATGCTCTGCGTGAGGAGCAGCGTGCGCGCGCCCATGCGGGCCGCGGCCAGCGCCGCTTCGGTGCCGGCGTGTCCGCCGCCGACGACGATGACGTCGCAGTCGAAGTGCGTGCGTAGCGTCATGGAGACTCGCTTCGGGTGTTTCCCTACCGCAGGCCTTCCGGAGGAGGGGGTCGCGTATTGTAGGTCGTCGACGCGTGCCGGCAAGAGGAGCGGCAAGCCGCTCCCCGGCCGATCCTAAGGTCCCGACCCAACCGGCCTCCGCCCCGCCTGTGCTGCCGCCGCGCGCTCGAGAGCGGCGCGCAAGGCTTGCGAGTGTGCTGCGGCGAAGGCGCGTGCCTCGACCTCGAAGCGGTTGTTCCAGTAGCCCCGCCGCAGCCACTCGAGGAGATAGCGCGGCACGGTGAGGCTGCCGCGCTGCCACTGGCCGATGACGTGCCAGTACTCATGCAGCAGCAGGGAGGGATTGGCGAAGAAGGCGGCGGCCTCGCCGGAGAGATAAATGCGGCCGCGGCGCGTGGTCGCGATCGCGCGCCCGTGGAGGCGCGCGTACGCCGAGTGCTCGATCACCCGCACGTGGGCGACGCTCTCGCCGAGGATTTCCTCGAGCGCGGCCCGGACCGCCTCGGGGAGCCTGGCTTCGCGCGAGCGCCTCATGGTTCGCCGCGAGCCGTCGGCCGCCGCTGGCTGGCGCCCGCCGTGTCCCGGCGGCGGCTCAGGTGCGCGTGTGCATCCACCCCATGCCGGGGCGGAAGCGCAGCGTGCGCACGGGTCCCGCCGCGACGTCCTCGGGGAGCATCCGCACGCCGGCGTCAGTCAGGTAGTGGCGCACGACGTTCATGACGGTCTCGCACACCGGACGTGCGTGCTCGCCCTCGGCCAGATGCGCCACGATACGTGCCTGCAGATGCCGCGCCGCCGGCGCCGCCTCGCGCAGCGCCTCGAGGCAGCGGTCGAGCAGCAGCAGCTCGGTCGCGAGCGTGGTATCGGTTACGTCGGCGGGCTTGGAGGATTTGACGATGCAGCGAAGGTGCAGCAGCGCGCCGGCCTCTTCGGCGGCGTCGTACATGCATACCGCGACGGCGGAGCGCAGCTCCGTCGTGAGGATCGCGTCCTCGGCCGTCACTTCGAACCCGTCCGGTGCGACGTGGATTTCCCTGCGGCTCTCTTCGCGCCTTTGCATAGGCTGTTGTATACCGTCCCTGCACCGCACGGCGCGCGCCGCGCTGGCCAAAGTATGAACTGTCGCACGGCGCGCGCGTAGAATATGCGAATGCGTTCCGCCCCGCCGCGTGTCATGAGACTGCCGTGTGCGGCGTTGCTCATCGTGAGCCTTGCGGCCGCCGCACCGCTCGCGGCGCAGGCGTCCGGCGTCGCGCCCTCCACCCTGTCGTCGATTCGCGTCACCGGAGATGCGCGCGTCAGCGCCCGACCCGACCGCGTGCAGATCGACCTCGGCGTGCAGAACCAGGCGCAGCTGTCGCAGGATGCCGCCAGCGCCAACGCCCGGCAGCTCGAGGCGGTGCTCGCCGCGGTGCGCAAGGCGGCCGGCCCGGGCGCACAGCTGAGGACGGCGAGCTATTCGCTGAGCCCGAACTACCAGTACCACTCGGGCGGCGGCGAGCCGACCATCACCGGCTACACCGCGCTCAACGTCGTCGAGGTCCAGCTCGATGATCTCGCGCGCATCGGCGACGTGATCGATGCCGCGACCCGCGCGGGCGCCAATCGCGTGCAGGGCATCCAGTGGACGCTGCGCGACCAGGACGCGGTGCGCGCCGCGGCGCTGCGCGAGGCGGCGACCCGGGCGCATGCCGAGGCGGAGGTGCTCGCCGGGGCGCTGAACCTGCGCATCCTCCGCGTGCTGACCGTGGAGGAGGCGAGCCCGCAGATCGTTCCCGTGCGGGTCCACATGGCGGCGGCGCGCGCGGCGGTGAGCTCCGCCGACGTGGCGACGCCGGTGGAGGCCGGGACGCTCGACGTGAGCGCCAACGTCGTTTTGACCGTGGAGGTCGGGCCGGGGGTGGGTAAATGACTACGGTGCGGAAGCTGCTCGAAGGCAAGGGTCGGGCGATCTTTTCGGTGGAGCCGCAGGCGGCCGTCCTCGATGCGATCCGCCTGATGGCCGAGCATCACGTCGGGGCGCTCGTCGTCATGCGCGGCGCGGCGCTCGAGGGCATCGTCTCCGAGCGCGACTACGCCCGCAAGGTGATCCTGCGCGGCCGCTCCTCGGCCGATACTCCGGTGCGCGACATCATGAGCGCGCCGGTGCTCACGGTGTCGCTCGACACCTCGGTGCAGCAGTGCATGCAGCTCATGACCGACCGCCACGTGCGCCATCTGCCGGTGCTCGACGGCGCCCGCGTGGTCGGCATGGTGTCGATCGGCGACCTGGTGAAGGCGGTGATCGCCGACCAGCAGCAGCAGATCGAGCAGCTGGAGACTTACATCCACAGCTGACCGCCCCCGGCGCCGCATCGCCCGGTCAGCGGCCCGCGGGCGGCATCTCCCGTGCGTTCGGATCCGGCCCCTCGGCGCTCCCCGAGGCGCGCTGCGCGTCGGCATCCGCGAAGTAGAGCTTCGCGATGGCGAGCGCCAGGTCGTAGGGCTCGCCGCCGTCGCGGTTCGTGAGTACGACCACCGTGAAGTGGCGCCGCGGGAAGCGCACGACACAAGAGCGAAAGCCGATCGTCTCGCCCGAGTGCCAGAGCGTCTCTCCCGTGATGCGCCAGCCGAAGCCATAGCGCACCTGCGGGTCGTCGGTGGCAGTCGCCGGCGTGAACGCCGCGGCGAGCAACCCGGGCCTGAGCAGCCGCCCGTCGTAGAGCGCCGCGTCCCACTTGGCGAGGTCGTCGATGGAGGAATAGATGCCGCCGTCGCCGAGCACGGCGCTGGTGAGGCTCTGGTCGGTGCGCGTCCAGCCGCGGCCGGCCGGACTGTAGCCGAAGGCCCGGTGCCGGACGCTCGAGACGCCCGCCTCGTAGGCGACCGTGCCGTACATGCCGAGCGGCACGAAGATGCGCGCGCGCAGCACCGCAGCGAAGCTGCGCCCCGTCGCCTCCTCGACGACGAGTGACAGGAGCGAGTAGCCGGTGTTGCTGTAGCGGTACTGGGTGCCGGGCGTGAAGTAGGTGCGGTTCTCGCGCGAGAGCAGCGCGAGCACGTCCTGATCGTGCACCTGGCGGGTGGCGTCGGCGGGGATCAGGTCCTCGTAGTCGATGAGGCCCGCGGTGTGCGTGAGCAGCTCCCGGATCGTGACCGCATCCGCCGCCGCCGGGAGCTCGGGCAGCCACCGGCGCACCGGGTCGTCGAGGCTGAGCCGCCCGTCCTGCGCGAGCAGCAGGATCGCCGCGGCGGTGAACTGCTTGGTCATCGAGGCGAGCCGGTAGTTGGTGGCGGCGGTGGCCTCGAGGCCGTGCTCGAGATCCGCGAGCCCGTAGGCGCGCCGGAATACCGGCACGCCGTCCTCGAGCACCAGCACCGCCGCACCGGGCACGGTCCCGGTGTAAGGGCGCATGAGCGCATCGATCTGCACGCCGCGCGGGTCCTCCCGGGCGGTGCAGCCGGTAAGGGCCGCGAGTGCGAGCAGCGCCAGCGCCCCGGCGAGGTGCGACCTCATCCGGCGCTCTCCGCGCGCCGCAGGAGCCCGGCGGACGCCTGCCGGGCCGGCGCGCTCTCCTTGAGCAGGCTCATGCACACGAGCCCGAGGAGCGCGGCCCCGAGCATGTACCAGCCGGGCGCCAGCGCGTTGCCGCTGGCGCGCAGCAGCCATTTGACCGCGAACTGCGTCGAGCCGCCGAACACGGCGATGGCGAGCGCGTACACCAGCGACAGCGTGCCGGCGCGTACCCGGCGCGGCAGCGACTCGGCGAGCGCGGCGACCACCGGCCCCTGGTTGAGACCGGTGAATACCCCGAGCAGCACGCAGCCGCCGTAGAGCGCCCCCGGACTGTGGAAATGGACGATGGCGAGAAACGCGGGGTAGGTGCAGCCGGCAAGCAGCGCCGTGGAGACGACCATGACCGGGCGGCGCCCCATCCGGTCGGACAGCCAGCCGCCGAGCGGATCGCAGCACATCATGGTGAAGGCGCTCACCATCGTCGCGGCGAACGCGAGCTGCGCGCTCATGCCGAGGGTGTCGGCGGCGTAGGTGGTGAGGTAGTCGAGCACGTAGCCGATGACGGTGCCGGAGGCGAGCATGCCGAAGCCGAGCAGCGCCACGCGGCGGTAATCCGCCGCCGGGGCGGATGGTGGCTCGGCGGCCGCGGGCGTTTCGGGCAGTGCGCGGCGCAGCGCGAGCCCCACCGGCACGATGGCGGCGCCGAGCAGGAAGGCGATGCGCCAGCCGAACTCATCGAGCTGCACGGGCGTGAGTGTGCTCGAGAGCGCGACCCCGACCAGCCCGGCGCAGAACGCCGCGGCGTCCGCCGTCATGGGCTGCAGCGAGCTGTAGAGGCCGCGGCGCTCGGGCGGGGCCGCCTCCACCAGCCAGGCGAGGCTCGCGCCCACTTCACCACCTACAGAGAACCCCTGTACCAGCCGCCACAGGATCACCAGCAGCGGGGCCGCGGGGCCGATCGCGGCGTAGGAGGGCGTGAGCGCGAGTCCCACCATGCCGACCCCCATCAGGCTGAAGGACACGACCATCGCCGGACGGCGCCCCACCCGGTCGGCGAGCCGCCCGAGCACCAGAGCGCCGAGCGGGCGCATGAGGAAGCCGGCGCCGAAGGTGGCGAGCGACAAGAGCAGGCTGGTTCCGGGAGTACGCGCCGGAAAGAACGTGCGGCTGATCTGCAGCGCGAAGAACGCGTAGGCGATGAAGTCGTAGAACTCGAGCCCGTTGCCTGCCACCACCGCCAGCACGTCGCGCGCACGTCTGCGTGAGGGCTGCGGCGCTGCCGCGGCGTGGAGAGCCACGGCTACTTGCGCCAGTACGCCGGCGTGAACAGCACGATCACGCTGAAGATCTCCAGCCGCCCGAGCAGCATCGCCGCCGTGCAAGCCCAAGTCTGCAGCGCCGTGAGCCCGTGGAAGTTGTGCACGGCACCCGGCGGGCCGAAGCCGTGCGCGGTGTTGGTGATCGAGGCGACGCTCGCGGCGAGCGCCGGGTCGAAGTCCATCCCGGTGAGCAGCAGCGCGAAGGTGAAGAACACCACGGTCATGAAGTACAGGAAGATGAAGGCCAGCACCGCGTGGCCGACCGAGTCGGGAATCGCCCGCCCGCCGATACGCACCGGCGCCATGGCGGCCGGATGCACCAGCAGCTTCAGCTCGCGGCCCGCCTGGCGCGCGAACAAGAGCGTGCGGAACATCTTGATGCCGCCGCCGGTCGAGCCGGTGCTGCACACGATGCACGACAGGAACAGCATCCAGTAGGGCGCGAATACCGGCCACTGCTGGTAGTCCTGGCTGGTGAGCCCGCTGGTGGTCGCCTGCGAGACGACGTTGAAGGCGGAGTGACGCAGCGCCGTCATGAAGCTCGGGTACACCCCGTGCCAGCTGAGGAGCGCGGCGATCCCGACCACGCTCACCGAGAGCAGCACGAAGATCGCGCGGCACTCGGGATCCACGCGGTAGGTGTCGAGGCTCAGGCGCCGCAGCGCGATGAAGTGCCGCGCGAAGTTGAGCGAGGCGATCAGCATGAGTACCACCAGCGTCAGCTCGATCGCCGGCGAGTCGAACCAGGCGATGCTGCGGTCGTGGGTCGAGAAGCCACCGAGTCCAACCGCGGAGAACGCGTGGCAGATGGCATCGAACCAGCTCATGCCGCAGATCCGCAGCGCCACGGTGCCGGCGGCGGTGATGAGCGCGTAGACGAGCCACAGCGAGCGCGCCGTCTCGGTGATGCGCGGCGTGAGGCGCTCCTCCTTGGCGGGTCCCGGCGCCTGGCCCTTGTAGAGCTGCATGCCGCCCACGCCGAGCAGCGGCAGCACCGCGAGCGCCATGACGATGATCGCGAGCCCGCCGAACCAGTGGAGCGAGGCACGCCAGAAGTTGAGCGAGGGCGGCAGCGCGTCGAGCCCGGTGAGCACGGTCGAGCCGGTGGTGGTGAGCCCGGACATCGCCTCGAAGTACGCGTCCGTGAAGCTCAGGCCCGGGAGGATGAGCAGCAGCGGCACCGCCGCCGCGGCCGACAGCACCAGCCAGCCGAGCGTCACCAGCAGGAAGCCGTCGCGCGCGCGCAGCTCGCGCCTGAGGCGCGCGGTCGCCGCCGCCAGCGCCAGCCCGCAGCCGGCCGCGAGCGCGCCGGCCAGCAGGAACTTCGGCCACAGCCCGTCGCTCATCGCCAGCGAGCAGGCGACCGGCAGCGTCAGGGTCAGCGCGAAGGCCGCGAGCAGCAGTCCGAGTACGTAGGCGACCGCGAGCACGGTAGTGCGTCCGCCCTGGGCTTCAGCGCGGCGCGCGCAGGAACAGCTTCTCGACCGCCTCGAGATGGCGGCGGTCGGCGAGGAACAGGATCACGTGGTCGTCGGCGCGCACCACCGTGTCGTGATGCGCCATGATCACGGCATCGCCGCGCACCACCGCGCCGATCGAGGCGCCCTCGGGCAGCGGGATCTCGTTCACCATGCGCCCGACGACCCGCGAGCTGCGCTCGTCGCCGTGCACGATCGCCTCGATGGCTTCGGCGGCGCCGCGCCGCAGCGCGTGCACGCGCACCACGTCGCCGCGGCGCACGTGCGCGAGCAGCGAGCCGATGGTGATGGTCTGCGGCGAGACCGCGATGTCGATGCTGCCCGACTCCACCAGATCGGTGTAGGAGGGCTTGTTGATGAGCGCCATCACCTTGTGGGCCCCGAGGCGCTTGGCGAGCATCGCCGAGAGGATATTGGCCTCCTCGGAGTTGGTCATGGCGGCGAACACGTCGGCGCTGTCGATGTTCTCCTCGACCAGCAGCTCCTCGTCGGCCGCGTCGCCGTGCAGCACGATGGCCCGCTCGAGCAGCTCGGAGATGCGTCGCGCGCGTCGCGCGTCGCGCTCGATGAGCTTCACCTGGTTGGAGTGCTCGAGGGACTTGGCGAGGCGGTAGCCGATGTTGCCGCCGCCGGCGATCACGATGCGCCGCACCGTCCCGTCCCCGCGGCGCATCTCGCTGATGGCCCGCTGGATGTCGTCCCGTGCCGCGAGGAAGAACACCTCGTCGCCCTCGGCGATCACCGTGTCGCCTTCGGGAGCGACGCTGCGCCCGTCGCGGTAGATCGCCACCACGCGCACCTCCATCTTCGGCAGGTGCTCAGGAAGCTCTCGTAAACGGTGTCCGACCAGCGGCCCGCCGCCGCGGGCGCGCACCGCCACCAGGCGCACCTTGCCGTCGGCGAAGTCGAGCACCTGCAGCGTCCCGGGGTGGTGGATGAGCTGCTCGACGTACTCGGTGACCAGGCGCTCGGGGCTGATGAAGACGTCCACCGAGAGCGCATCCACGCCGAAGAGCTCGGCGCGGTCGGTGTACTCCGCCGCGCGGATGCGGGCGATCTTGGTCGGCGTACGGAACAGCGCAAACGCCACCTCGCACGCCATCAGGTTGACCTCATCGCTCGAGGTCAGCGCCACCATCACGTCGGCCTCGCCGGCGCCGGCCGCCTCGAGCACGGTGGGATGGGCGGCGTTGCCGACCACGGTGCGCACTTCGAGCCGCTCCTGCAGGTCGCGCAGCGCCTCCTCGTTGACGTCGACCACGGTGACTTCGTTGGCCTCCTCGCGCGAGAGGTGCGAGGCGGCGGTGCGTCCGACCTGGCCGGCGCCGAGGATGAGGATCTTCATAGGGCCTTCATGTCCTACAGCGGTTCGAGATTGGCGTACTGCACCATGAGCCACTTGGTGCCCTGGCGCTCGAAGCTCACCTGCACGCGCGCGTGCGCACCGTTGCCCTCGACGTTGAGGATCACCCCCTCGCCGAACTTGCCGTGGCGCACGCGCCCGCCGAGACGCATGCCGGGCGCCGCCGGCTCCTCCGGCCGGAAGCGGCCCACGGCGAGCGGCCGCGACACCTGCACGCGCGGGCGCACCTCCTCGACGAGCTCTTCGGGGATCTCGCGCACGAAGCGCGACACCTGTCCGTAGCTGTCGACGCCGTGCAGGCGGCGCTGCTCGGCGTGGCTCAGGTACAGCGTCTTCATGGCGCGCGTCATGCCGACGTAGCACAGGCGCCGCTCCTCCTCGAGCCCGTCGAGATCGATGGTCGAGCGCTGGTGCGGAAACAGGCCCTCCTCCATGCCGGCGAGGAACACCACCGGGAACTCGAGCCCCTTCGCCATGTGCAGCGTCATCATCTGCACGCAGTCTTCCCACTCGTCCGCCTGGCCCTCGCCCGACTCGAGCGCTGCGTGCGCCAGGAACGCCTCGAGCGGCGGCAGCTCGCTCGCCTCGGGTGTGAAGCCGCGTGCCGCGCTCACCAGCTCGTCCAGGTTCTCGACCCGCGCCTCGCCGCGCTCGGCCTTGTCCTTCTGGTAATGGGCGATGAGCCCGGAGCCTTTGAGCACGGCATCCACCTGCTCATGCAGTGCGAGCCCCGCGGTCTCGCCCGCCAGGCGCTCGATCAGGCCGCGAAATCCCGCCAGCGCCGCGGCGGCGCGACCGCCGAGCTCCGCCCCCCCGGCGCCCGCAGGCACCGCCGCCGCGTCCCACAGCGGCACGCCGCCCGAGCGCGCGCGCTCGCGCAGCGCCTCGAGGCTCTTGGCGCCCAGGCCCCGCGCCGGCAGGTTGACGACCCGCTCGAACGAGGCGTCGTCGCGGCGGTTGCTGATGAGGCGCAGGTACGCGAGCGCGTCCTTGATCTCGGCGCGCTCGAAGAAACGCAGGCCGCCGTAGACCTTGTAGGGAATGCGCGCCGAGAGGAACGCCTCCTCGAACACGCGCGACTGTGCGTTCGAGCGGTAGAGGATCGCGATGTGGCGGCGCGGCGAGCCGTGGGCGACGTGCTCGCGGATGCGGTGGGTGACGAACTCCGCCTCGTCGCGCTCGTTGAAGGCGCTGTAGAGATGGATCGGCTCGCCGCGCGCGCCGCTGGTCCAGAGCTTCTTGCCGAGACGGCTCGCGTTCTGGCCGATGAGCCCGTTCGCCGCTTCGAGAATCGTGCGCGTCGAGCGGTAGTTCTGCTCGAGCTTGAAGAGCTGCGAGTGAGGATAGTCGCGGCGGAATTGCTGCAGATTCTCCGAGCGTGCTCCGCGGAAGCGGTAGATCGAATTATGGGTGATCACGCCACCCGCAATGAAGTTGTGGGTGTCCGCGATGTTGAGGTCGTAGACCTCACCCTGGTACGGCCGCGGCTCGATCCGCTCCACGATGTCGAAGCTCCGGTCGTCCGTCGCCACCACCATACCGGGCCGAATCGCTGATGTGGTCACGAAGGGCAACGCCCGCCGGTGCATGAGTCCCTGCAGCACGCAGTTGGCGTCGAGCTGCTCTCGGATGTGCCTGGCGATCGTCATCACGTCACCGAAGCTCTTGTACGCGGTCTCGAATCGCCAGCTTCGATGGTTGTGCTTGGCGGGCCGGACGCTGAGTCCAAGAGACTTCAGGATTTCACGTGCTTTGGGGGAGGTTCCGGCAACGGAAATCCTGTGCATCGGGGTTTGGCCGCGCCGGCAACCGCACAGGGTGAGAACGACGTTGTGCCGATTTGAGTTTCGGCCCCGCGGCCAGTGATGAGGTTGATCAGGGTCCAGCCCCGTGTCCTCGAGAAGCCGCAGAGCCGCGGTGTCGGTGTCGAGCGAGCCGAAGACGCGATGAATGTACTTCGGATCGTGCACCAGACCGTTGCGGCTCCGACCTTTACGTGGGGTAAAGGGCAAAGTCGGCAGGCCGTAGCGCAAGGAGGTCAGTACCTCGTCCAGGCGCGCTTCGTTCTCGCTTTCGTGGGTGCGGATGATCCAGGTGGCATCGGCGTGCTCGTGTATCGAGCGCTGCTTGAAGCCGACCATCGGCTTCTCCTGGCCCTTGGTGTAGACCTGCGACGTGCCGAGGCGCCAGCCAACGCCTTCCTTGTGCATGAGGTAAAGGAAATATGTTTGTGGCGTCTCCCCCAGCAGGTATCCGGCGAAGTGCGTGTGCTCGGGCGTACTGCACAGAGTCCGGCCCGAGCGCAGATGAAGTGTCAGCATGTGCCCGGTGCGAACCCGGCCGATCGCTTCGGTGACGCGGGCCGGCCGCAGGTCGTCGTTGCCGTAGCAGGACATCACGAGATCGCCCGGGCAAATGCGCTCAATCGGCCGGGTTGAACCATCTGCCATCGTGACAGGAGTGCCGGCCACGAAACACTGATCGTCATCGCCCACCACGAACGGCGCGCCGCCGTCGCCCCCGGTCAACAGCTTGATCCATGCGTACTGAATGTCGTTGGTGTCCTGGAACTCGTCGACCAGCACGTGCCGGAAGCGCCGCCGGTAAGAGCTAAGCAGCTGCGGGTTGTCGCGCCATAGCTCGAAGGCGCGCAGCAGCAGCTCGGCGAAGTCCACCACGCCGGTGCGCGCGCAGGCGTCCTCGTACGCCATATAGAGCCTGATCAGCTCGCGGCGCGCCGGATCGCCGCCGTCGGCGAGCTTGGCCGGGCGCCGGCCC
>DASPOP010000043.1:0-4295 GCA_035625955.1 Steroidobacteraceae bacterium
TACGTTAAGGGCTCAGGCTTTGGAGCGGCCTTGGATTTCGCGATAGACGGTCGAACGGCCCAGGCCGGTGACTTGTTTGAGGTCGGTTCGCCGGCCTTCCGATCACGGTCGATGATGGGGATCGGGTCGGCGACATCGTAATTCGCGACCATTTCGTGGTGAGACCGAAGACCATTCCGCGGCGCCGACCTGCATTCCGTACCGCGCCGGCGAAAGGCGTGCCGAGGTGGCTTCGCAGGGACCCGTCCGCAGGGAGCCTGCGACCGAGGACGGGTGGAAGCCGTCTCGACGCGACCGAGCAGCCGGCGAAGCTGGCGGGCAGGTGGGCCGAGATCAGGCGGACGGCGGATCGAGGCGGTCGGCGGCCTTGAGGAAGACATCCTCGAACCCCGGATCGTAGAGCTCCGGATGTCGGCGGACGACATCGTAAGCCTTGCGATAGCACTCGGCCGCCCTGCGGTTTTCGCCCCGCGCCTCGTAGACCATGGCGAGCCGATCGTAGCCGTCATGCACTTCCGGGAAGCGCTCCAGGAGCTCGTGAGCGACTTTCTCGGCCTCGTCGATCTTGCCGGCCCGGATCAGATCGCCGACGGAGTTGGACAGCTCGGTCAGGTCGTCCGCATCTTCGTAATCCGCCGCCTCGGCCTCGTAGGCCGCCCGCATGGCGTCGCGCGCCGCTTGCCGCATGGCCTTGGTCTCGGCCTTCGGGGCGGCGGCGATGGCCGCTGCCTCGTCTTTGGCCAGACAGCATGCCTTGTATTTCTTGCCACTCCCACAAGGGCAGCGATCGTTGCGTCCAGGCTTGGCCATCGGGGTCGAGCACCTTCTGTCGGGAGGGACGCATCCTTGTACGCAGCGCTGCTGGCCGACGCCAGATTCCATGACCTCCTGCTCGCCGTCGACCGTGATCTGGCGGATGCTTGCCGGACCGAGGGCTGCGCCTGTGGCGGGCGCCGGCACATGGCGCACTACGCCCGCAAACCACGCGGCCGGCCGTGCCGTCTCGGACCCGAGCACGACCAGCGCTTCAGCTTTTGCTGTGCCGTCGACGGCTGCCGTTCGCGGGCGACGCCGCCGTCGCTGCGCTTCCTCGGGCGGAGGGTCTATGTCGCGACCATCGTCGTGCTGATCACCATTCTGCAGAACGGCGTCAGCGACGCGCGGCTCGAGCGCCTGAGCCAGGTGGTGTCCGTCGACCGGCGCACGATCGCACGCTGGCGCAGGTGGTGGCGCGACACGTTCACGGCGACCCCGTTCTGGAGGATGGCGCGCGCCGCCTTCATGCCGCCGCTCGACGGGACGCTGCTTCCGGCGGCGCTGATCGACCGCTTCGGCGGCGACGCGCAGGATCGGCTGGTCGCGCTTCTGCGCTTTCTCGGTCCTGTCACCGGAGGCGTCCGCATGCCGGCTTTCTGACGGGCGCGGCCGACCCGCAGAGCATGCTCGTCGCGGGCGTCCGGACACTGTGCCTACGCTTGAGCGCACCTGACGAGAGGAGCGCCGGCATGGGCGAGGAGACGCGAGGGCGGCGGGTTCACGAGCGGTGGGCGCACTTGCGCTTTTCCGTCATCGGCCAGCTGTTGGCCGCGCCGCCCGACAAGGGCGAGCTGAAGGCTGCGATCGAAGGGCTGGCGGCTCGCACCTGGCGCCATCCGACCACGGGCGCGCCCGTGCGCTTCGGCTTCTCGACCATCGAGCGCTGGTATTACCGCGCCTTGCGCGAGCGCACCGATCCGGTGACCGTTCTTCGCCGCAAGCTGCGCGCCAATGCCGGTCAGCAGCATGCCGTCAGCGAAGCGGTTCGGCGCGCCGTCCTTGCCCAGTATGCCGCCCACAAGAGCTGGAGCGTCAAGCTCCACCACGACAACCTCGTCGCTCTGGCCGAGGCGCAGCCGAGCCTCAAGCCCGTGCCGTCCTATCCCACGCTGCGCCGCTTCATGAGAGCCAACGGCCTCGACAAACGCCGGCGCCTCACCCCGCGCCAAACGGAAGGGGCCGAGCGCGCCGAGGCGCGCCTCGTCGAGCGCGAGGTCCGCCGCTACGAGGCCGAGTACGTCAACGGCCTGTGGCATTGGGACTGTCACCACGGCTCGCGCAAAGTGCTGACAGCC
The DNA here is from genome assembly GCA_035625955.1 of Steroidobacteraceae bacterium. Lineage (GTDB taxonomy): Bacteria > Pseudomonadota > Gammaproteobacteria > Steroidobacterales > Steroidobacteraceae > 13-2-20CM-66-19. The sequence continues at coordinate 2,112 of DASPOP010000043.1, forward strand.
CGCGGCGAGTGGGTGACGCCGATCCTGTTCGGCGTGCTCGACGATCGCTCGCGCCTGGCCTGCCATCTCCAATGGTATCTGTCCGAGACCGCCGAGGTGATCGCGCACGGCCTCGCCCAGGCGTTCCAGAAGCGCGGCCTGCCGCGCGCGGCCTTGAGCGACAACGGCTCGGCCATGACGGCGGCCGAGATCAGCGAAGGCCTCGCGCGCCTCGGCGTCCTGCACCACACGACCCTGCCTTATTCACCGTACCAAAATGCGAAACAGGAGGCGTTCTGGGGCCCGGTCGAGGGCCGGCTCGTCGCCATGCTGGAGCATGTGCCCGACCTGACGCTGGCGTTCCTCAACGAGGCGACGCAGGCCTGGGTCGAGCACGAGTACAACCGCTCGGTCCACTCCGAGATCGGCGCCACGCCGCTCGCCCGCTTCCTCGAAGGGCCGGCGGTGACGCGGCCCTGTCCGGGCAGCGTCGCGCTCCGCCTCGCCTTCACGCGCAGCGCCACGCGCACGCAGAAGAGGAGCGACGGCAGCACCGTCATCGACGGTCGACGCTTCGAGCTGCCGAACCGCTATCGCCATCTCGACCGTGTCGAGGTGCGCTACGCCGAGTGGGACTTGAGCGCCGTCCACCTCGTCGACGAGCGCACCGGCAACGTGCTGGCGCGCCTCTATCCGCAGGACAAGACGCAGAACGCGAGCGGCCTGCGTCGCTCGCTCGAGCCGCTTGGTCCACCTCCGTCGGAGCGCGATCATCAACCGCCCGCATCGCCCATCCCGCCGCTGTTGCAGCGCCTGCTCGACGCGCAGTCGAGCGTCGGGCTTCCGCCCGCCTATCTCCCCAAGAACGAGGACGAAGGAGAGGCCTCATGAACAGGAAGATGCTCGCCCTCTACGGCCTCAAGTGGAACCCTTTCGCTCCCGACGTGCCCGTCGAGGCCCTGCACGTCAGCCGCCGCATCGAATCCTTCTGCTGGCGCGCCGAGCAGCTCGTCGGCGAGGGCGGCTTCGCCCTCGTCACCGGCGCGCCCGGCGCCGGCAAGTCCGTCACCTTGCGCATTCTCGCAGACCGGCTGGAGGCCAAGCGGGATATGAAGGTCGGCATCATCAGCCGGCCGCAGTCGGGCGTCTCCGACTTCTATCGCGAGATGGGCGATCTATTCGGCGTCGAGCTTTCTCCCCATAACCGCTGGGCCGGCGCCAAGGTCTTGCGTGACCGCTGGCAGGCGCACATCGATGCCGCCCTGTCGCGCCCGGTGCTCATCGCCGACGAGGCGCAGGAGATGAAGGCCGCCGTCCTCGCCGAGCTGCGCCTCCTATCGTCCGCCCGCCTCGACAGCCACGTTCTCCTCACTGTGGTGCTCGCCGGCGATGGCCGCTTGCTGCAACGGCTGCGCTCCGACGAGTTGTCTGCGCTCAATAGCCGCTGCCGTGTCCGTCTCGCCCTCGAACGGGCAACGCCCGACGAGCTTGCCGAGCTTCTCGTGCACGCCCTGCAGGAGGCCGGCGCCGCCAAGCTGATGACGCCCGAGCTGATCGCCACCCTCGCCGATCACGCGCAAGGCAACCCGCGGGCGCTCATGAACATCGCTGCCGAGCTGCTCGACGGCGCCGCACAGCGCGAGGCCCGTCACATCGATGAGAAGCTGTTCCTGGAAATGTGCGCCGCCCCGCCGCTGTCGGAGGCCAGGCCGGCTCGGCAACGGCCGACGAGCCGCGGATGAGCATGCTGCCCGTCGAGCCCGCCTATCGCCTGGCCGAGCGCGCCGATGAGCATCGCTGGCTCGTCACCGGGCTGTGGTCGGAGCAGGCCGTCGGCATCGTCGGCGGAGAGCCCAAGTGCTGCAAGTCGTTCCTGGCTCTCGACCTCGCCGTCTCGGTCGCCTCCGGCACGCCCTGCCTGCGCCGCTTCGTCGTGCCCAAGGCCGGACGCGTCTTGCTCTACGCTGCCGAGGACGCCCTGCACATCGTCCGCCGCCGCCTCGACGGCATCGCTATCGCCGCCGGCATGATGCTCGCCAATCTCGATATCCAGGTCATCACGGCGCCGGTGCTGCGCCTCGACCTCGAGGTCGATCGGCGCAACCTCGCCGAGACCGTCGACCGGTTGCGGCCCCATCTGCTCATCCTCGATCCTTTCGTGCGGCTGCATCGCATCGACGAGAACGCCAGCGGCGAGGTCGCGCC
>DASPOP010000044.1:0-2420 GCA_035625955.1 Steroidobacteraceae bacterium
GCCTGCCGAAGTCGCTCACCGAGGACGAGGTCGAGGCGCTGCTCGCGGCACCGCTGGTGGTCGATCCGCTCGGCCACCGCGACCGGACCATGCTGGAAGTGCTGTATGCGACCGGGCTGCGCGTCTCCGAGCTCGTGAACCTCAAGCACCAGCAGGTCAACCTCAATCAGGGCGTGATCCGCATCGTCGGCAAGGGCAGCCGGGAACGGCTGATTCCGCTCGGCGACGAGGCGGTCAAGTGGCTGGCGGAGTTCGTCCCCGGGCCGCGCGCGGAAATCCTGCTCGAGCGGCAGACCGACTACCTGTTCCCGACTCGGCGCGGCGACCGCATGACGCGCCAGGCGTTCTGGCACATCATCAAGCGCTACGCGCGCAAGGCCGGCATCAGCAAGGAGCTCTCGCCCCACACGCTGCGCCATGCCTTCGCGACCCATCTGCTGAACCACGGCGCGGACCTGCGCGTGGTGCAGCTGCTGCTCGGGCACAGCGACCTGTCGACCACGCAGATTTACACCCATGTCGCGCGCGAGCGCATGAAAGAGCTGCACTCGCAGCATCACCCGCGCGGCTGACACGCCGCGCGCAGCCGGCTCGGGTCCCCGTCGTGTCTCACCGGTGCACGTCTGCTAGACTGCCGCGGACGCTGGCTGTGGAAGCGAGCATTGCACGCGAACCACGGCCCGGCGCGCGGGTCCAACTCGCTCCGATCTCCTCACGGAAGTTTCCCATGCCCTCGAAGAAGCTGCTGTTGCTGCTCGCCCTGCTGGGTGCTGCGCCCTGGAGCCCGCTGTCGGCGCAGCAGCCGCAGCCCAAGCCCGCCGATCCGCGCGAGGAGATCGCCAGGAAGATTCCGGGAGGCGCCCGGGTGGACGAGCTGCGCGCCACGCCCGTGCCGGGGATCTGGGAATTCACCCGCGACGGCGACATCGCCTACGTGAGCGGCGACGGCCGCTACGCGATCAGCGGCGACCTGGTCGAGCTCGGCTCGAACATCAACATCACGGAGCTGCATCGGCGCGAGCTGCGCACGCGCGAGCTGGCGTCCATTCCCGAGAGCCAGATGCTGGTTTTCTCGCCCAAGGATCCGAAATACACGGTGAGCGTATTCACCGATGTCGACTGCCCGTACTGCCGCAAGCTCCATGCGCAGATCGGCGAGTACAACCGCTTAGGGATCCGCGTGCGCTACCTGCTCTACCCGCGCAACGGACCGAACACACCCTCCTGGACCAAGGCCGAGCAGGTGTGGTGCTCCTCGAGCCGCAACGAGTCGCTCACGCAGGCGAAGCTGGGCCAGGAGCTGAAGAACAAGGCCTGCACCGACACGCCGCTGCCGCGCTTCTGGGCGCTCGGCCAGAAATTCAACATTCAGGGGACGCCGGCCATCGTACTGGCGGACGGCGAGATGCTCCCCGGCTATCTGCCGCCCGACGCGCTGCTCAAACACCTGCAGGAAGAGCAAAAGCGTTAGCGTTAGCGTTGGCAGGCGGCAACCGTGCTGTTCGGCTGGCCTGCGCGCCGCGCCGAAGGCCCGGCGCGCCAATCAAACTAGCGCTCCAGCAGCTTCAGCTTATCGGGCTTGCCTTCCCACTCCTTGGCGTCGGCGGGCGCGGCTTTCTTCTCGGTGATCACCGGCCACTGCTTGCAGAGCTCGGCGTTCAGCGGCTTGAAGTGCTCCTGACCCTTCGGTAACTCCTCCTCGGAGAAGATCGCCTCGACCGGACACTCCGGCTCGCACAGGGTGCAATCGATGCATTCCTCGGGATCGATGGCGAGGAAGTTCGGTCCTTCGTGGAAGCAGTCGACGGGACAGACCTCGACGCAGTCCATGTACTTGCACTTGATGCAGTTTTCGGTGACGACAAAAGTCATTCAGATTCCTTGAAGCCGTGCACGGTAAGCGGCTCCAGGCAACGGGGCCGCGCGGCCGCGTATTGTGCCACGCCGCCCGTCGCGGGTAAGAGCGCCTGGCTCTGAGCCCCGCAGCCTTCGGTTATGTGGCACTCGCGCCCGGCCTGGGTAACCGCCGGTCGAAGGTCGTGAAATGATGCGGCTCGCCGCCGGCGGCGCGGTCCTCGAGGTAGTGCCGCAGGGCGAACTCGGTGCTGGGAAATGCCAGCTCGCCCCACGGAATGTCGGCCGGCGCCACCAGCTTGACCTCGAGGCTCTCGGCGCCCGCCCCGTACTCGGCGATGCGCAGCACGCCGCGGAAAAACACGTGGACCTGCCGGGCGTGCAGCACGTTGACCACCGCGAGCAGCGAGCCGATCTCGACCCGTGCGAGCGCCTCCTCGTGCGCTTCACGCGCCGCGCCCTGCTCGAGCGTCTCGCCGTTCTCCATGAAGCCGGCCGGCACGGTCCAGAAGCCGAGCCGCGGCTCGATCGCGCGCCGGCACAGGAGGATCCTGCCCTCGTACTCG
>DASPOP010000045.1:0-2057 GCA_035625955.1 Steroidobacteraceae bacterium
TCGGCGACGCCCGCGAGCTCCTCGATGTAGGGGCGCAGCTGCGCGCCGCCGAGCGCGCAGTTGAGCCCGACGAACAGCGGCTGCGCGTGCCGGATCGAGTTCCAGAACGCCTCGGGCGTCTGGCCCGAGAGGATGCGGCCCGAGGCATCGGTGATGGTGCCCGAGACCGCCAGCGGCACGCTCACGCCGCTCTCGTCGAACAGGCTGAGCGCCGCATAGATCGCCGCCTTGGCGTTCAGCGTGTCGATGACCGTCTCGATGAGCAGCAGATCGACTCCGCCCATCACCAGCGCACGCGCCGCCTCGAGGTAGGCGGCGGCGAGCTCATCGAAGCTCACGCTGCGGTGCCCCGGGTCGTTGACGTCGGGCGAGAGCGAGGTCATGCGGGTAGTGGGCCCGAGCGCCCCGGCGACGAAACGCGGCGCGCCGGACTGCCGCGCGAACTCATCGGCGGCGGCCCGCGCCAGCCGTGCGGCGCGATAGTTGAGCTCGGGCACCAGCGCTGCCGTGCCGTAGTCGGCCTGCGAGATCGCGGTCGAGTTGAAGGTGTTGGTCTCGATGATGTCGGCGCCGGCGGCGAGATAGGCGCCGTGGATGCCGCTGACGATGTCCGGGCGCGTCAGCGTGAGAATGTCGTTGTTGCCACGCAGGTCGTGGCCGTGGTGCGCGAAGCGCTCGCCGCGGAAGCCGCGCTCGTCGAGCCGGTGCTGCTGGATCATGGTGCCCATGGCGCCATCGAGCAGCACGATGCGCTCGGCGGGCAGGCGCTTGAGGCGCTCGATACGCGTGCGCCGCTCGGTCTCGTCGCAGGGCTCGACCGCGAACGGCGCCGCGCCACTGCGCTGTGCGCTTGACGCGTCCTGCTTGACCTCGCGGTCGGCGCGCGCGGGCTCGGCGCCGCCTGAGCCGGCCGCCAGCTGCGCATGAACGCCATGGGCGCAGCCGCTCATGCCGGCATCCCGCTGCGTGCCGCCGGCGGCACCAGGTACGCGCCCGGCCGCAGACCCAGCGCGTGGCAGATCGCGTAGCTGAGCTCGGCGCGATTGAGCGTATAGAAGTGGAATTCGCGCACGCCGTGGCGCTGCAGCGATTCGACCTGCTCGATCGCGACGCTGGCGGCGAGCAGCCGCCGCGTCTCCTCATCGGCGTCGAGGCCGGCGAAGCGCTCGTGCAGCCAGGACGGGACCGTCGTGCCGCAGCGCGCGGCGAAGCGCAGCACCTGCGGGAAGCGCGTGATGGGCAGGATCCCGGGCACGATGGGTGCGGCGATGCCGGCCGCGGCGCAGCGGTCGCGAAAGCGCAGGAAGATATCGCTGTCGAAGAAGAACTGAGTGATGGCGCGGCTCGCGCCCGCATCGATCTTGCGCTTGAGGTTATCGAGATCGGCAGCGGCGGACTGCGCCTCGGGGTGCACTTCCGGGTAGGCCGCCACCGAGATGTCGAACGGCGCGACCCGTCGCAGCCCCGCGACCAGATCGGCCGCGTAGCCAAAGCCCCCGGCGTGCGGCTGGTAGCGCGCCTCGCCGCCCGGCGGGTCGCCGCGCAGAGCGACCAGGTGGCGGATCCCCTGGTCCCAATAGCCGCGCGCGATCTCGAGAATCTCCCCGCGCGGGGCTCCGATGCAGGTGAGATGCGGGGCGCCGGTGAGCGAGGTTTCGCGCTGGATGCGGGACACTACATCGTGCGTGCGCTCGCGCGTCGAGCCGTCCGCTCCATAGGTGACCGAGACGAAGGCCGGCGCGAGCGGCGCCAGGCGCTCGATGGACTTCCACAGCGTCTGCGTCATGGCCGCATCGGCGGGCGGAAAGAACTCGAACGTCACGCGCAGCGGGGCCCGTGACTGCGCGGCTCGAGCGGACGATGCGGGCGGGAGGCTCATCGCTCGCCGCTTCCCGCGCGCCGCACTCCGCCCGCCGGCCGGACGGCGGCCGCGAGTATGTGCTCACCGTCGGCCTCTATGGGGCTCAGGCGATCGCACTCGAGGCCGGTCTCCTCGAACAGCCGCCGCAGTCGCGCCAGGGGATGCTCGACGATGCGCTCGCGCGAGCTCTCGAGCG
>DASPOP010000046.1:0-4360 GCA_035625955.1 Steroidobacteraceae bacterium
AGCGCGACAGGAAGCGCGTGCTCCTGGCCAGCACCGACGTGCGCCGGCCCGCTGCCATGCTGCAGCTCGAGCGGCTCGCCGCGCAGGTACACGCCGAGTACTTGCCGGCGGCGCCGGCGTCGAGCCCGGCGCAGATCGCGCGCGCGGCGCTCGAGCGGGCGCGCAGCGGCGTCTTCGACGTGCTGATCGTCGACACGGCGGGGCGATTGCACGTGGATGAGGAGCTCATGGCCGAGGTGCGCGACATCGACGCGGCGGTCGGCGCAGCCGAACGGCTCTTCGTCGTGGACTCCATGGCCGGACAGGACGCGGTGAATGCGGCGCGCGCCTTCGGCGCCGCGCTCGATCTGACCGGGCTGATCCTCACCAAGGCGGACGGAGATGCGCGCGGGGGCGCCGCGCTCTCGGTGCGGCAGATCACCGGCAAGCCGATCGTGTTCGTAGGGGTCGGCGAGAAGACCGAGGCGCTCGAGCCCTTCGACCCGGCGCGGATGGCCTCCCGCATCCTCGGCATGGGTGATGTGGTGAGCCTGGTCGAGCAGGTCCACAAGCAGGTCGACGTCGAAGAGGCCGGGCGCCTCGCCCGCAAGGTCGTCAAGGGCCAGGGCTTCGACATGGCGGACCTGCGCGGCCAGCTCGAGCAGCTGCAGAAGATGGGCGGCGTCGGCGCCCTCATCGACAAACTCCCCGGCGCGGTCGTCAGGAAGGGTGCGGTCTCGGCGGAGCAGGGCGATAAGGATCTGCGCCGCCAGATCGCCATCATCAACTCCATGACGCCCGGCGAGCGCCGCAGCCCCGGGATCATCGACGGCTCGCGCCGGCGGCGCATCGCGGCCGGGTCCGGCGTACAGGTCCAGGACGTCAATCGGCTGCTCAAGCAGTTCCAGGAGATGCAGCGGGTCATGAGGAGCATGAAGGGCGGCCGGCTCCGTAAGCTCATGGGCGCCTTCAAAGGGGGGCTCCCCCCGGGTTTCCCGGGGCGCTAGCGCGGGCCGCCGCTCCCACCCGGCCCGAGGGTCACGGCGGGCGCCGGCGCCGGCCGGCCAGGGGTCCGCAGGGCGCGAAAAACTGGCGGAGAATTGAAGCGTTGCGTAGAATCCGCGCTCTTTTTTGGGCGGCTCCTCCGGATGAGGGGCCAGTGCCCGCCGGAACGAGAGCAATACGACCATGGTTACCATTCGCCTGACGCGGCGCGGGGCGCGCAACCAACCCTTCTATCACGTCGTCGTGACCGACAGCCGCAAGCGCCAGGGCGGCCCGAGCCTCGAGCACGTGGGGTTCTTCAACCCGATCGCCCGCCGGGGTGAGATCAAGCTGAAGCTCGATCTGCCGCGCATCGATTACTGGGTCGGGAAGGGGGCGCACCCTTCCGACCGCGTACGGACGCTGGTCGCGTCCTATCGGAAGCAGGCGACGGCCTGACGGCTCAGGGGCGGCGCTTATCTAGCGGTACCGTGAGCGTGAGCCGCCGTGGCCTGGATCGAGCTTGGGCGCCTCGGCGCGCCGTACGGCACTAAGGGCTGGCTGCACGTCGATTCGTATACCGATCCGCCCGACGGACTGCTGAAATACCGCGAATGGGCCCTGAGGCTCGCCAATGGCGAGCGGGTTACGCGGCGGGTGGCCGGCGGACGGGGCCACGGGCGGGGTCTGGTCGCCCAGCTCGAGGGGGTGGCGAGCCGAGAGGGCGCCGCGGCCTTCACCGGGGCGGTTGTCGAGGTCGAGCGCGCAGCGCTCCCGCCGGCGGGTGAGCATGAGTACTACCGCGCGGACCTGGTGGGGCTCGCGGTGCGCAACCTCGAGGGCGTCTCGCTCGGCACGGTGAGCCATTTCGTGGACGCCCCGGGCGGGGCGGTGATGGTGGCGAAGGAGCCGGGCGGAAAGGAGCACTGGGTGCTCGCCTCGCCGAGGCACCTTCGCACGGTGGACCTGGTCCAACGGATGATTGTGGTGGACTGGCCCGCGGAGCTGGAATAGCAGGCCTCGAGCCATGAAGATCGAAGTCGTCACGCTCTTTCCGCGCATGATCGCGGGAGCGCTGGAGTTTGGAGTGGTGGGCCGCGCCATCGAGCGCGGGCTCGTCACGGTCGGGACCGAGGATCCGCGCGCGCATACGCAGGACGCGCACCGCACGGTCGACGACCGGCCCTACGGCGGCGGTCCGGGCATGGTGATGAAGCCCGAGCCGCTGCTCGCGGCGATCCGCGCCGCGCACCGCCGGCTGCCGCCGGGGAGCCCGCGGATCTGCCTGAGCGCGCAGGGCGAGCCCTTCGGCGAGCGCGTAGCGCGCTCGCTCGCAGCGCTGCCCGGGATGCTGCTGGTCGCGGGGCGCTACGAGGGGATCGACGAGCGCGTGATCGAGCTCGGGATCGATCGCGAGCTGTCGATCGGCGACTATGTACTTTCCGGCGGGGAGCTGCCGGCGCTCACGGTGATCGACGCCGTGGCGCGGCTGCTGCCCGGGGCACTGGGCGATGAGCGCTCGAGCGAACAGGATTCGTTCGCGCAGGGGCTCCTCGACTGGCCGCATTACACGCGGCCGGAAGTGTTCGAGGGCCGCGCGGTGCCGGGGGTGTTATTGTCGGGCGACCACGCCGGCATCGGCCGCTGGCGCCTGCAGAGCGCGGTCGAGCGGACCTGGCGGCGCCGGCCCGATCTGATCGCCGGAGCCAGGCTGACGGGCGAGGCGCAGCGTGCGTTGAATGAGCTGCTGGCCGCACAGGCGGCCGCAGAAGAGGATCGAGGTAGCTGACATGAACAAGATCATCCAGGACTTGGACAAGCGGCGCATGAGCCGCAAGGTGCCGGACTTCAAGCCCGGCGATACCGTGGTCGTACAGGTGAAGGTGGTCGAGGGTGACCGCGAGCGCGTGCAGGCCTACGAAGGCGTGGTGATTGCACGCAGCAACCGCGGGCTCAACTCCTCGTTCACCGTGCGCAAGATCTCGCACGGCGAGGGTGTGGAGCGCGTGTTCCAGACCTACAGCCCGGCGATCAGCGACATCGTGGTCAAGCGCCGCGGCAGCGTGCGCCGCGCCAAGCTCTATTACCTGCGCGATCTCGCCGGCAAGGCGGCGAGGATCGAGGAGAAGATCTGAAGGCGCGGTGAGCCCGTGAACGTGCGTTCGTTCTTTGCGGGCCTGTGGCGCGGCCTGGACGGCCTGCGCAAGGTCCTGCACCTGATCGTGCTGCTGGTGATCTTCGGCACGCTGTTCGGCGTGCTGCTCTCAGGGGCTGCACGCATCCCCGCGCGGGCGGCGCTGCTCATCGAGCCCGACGGCGAGCTGGTCGAGCAGCTCTCCGGCGACCCCTTCACCCGCGCCCTCGAGGCGGCCCGCGGCGATCGCCGCCGCGAGACCCTGCTCTGGGATCTCACCGATTCGATCCGCGCCGCGGCCACCGACCGCCGCATCCCGGCCATCGCCCTCGACCTCGACAAGTTCGAAGGCGGGACTCAGCCCTCGCTGGAAGAGCTCGCGCAGGCCCTGCGCGATTTCCGCGCGAGCGGCAAGAAGGTGGTGGCCTACGGCAACGAGCTCACCCAGGAGGGCTACTACCTCGCGGCGCAGGCGGATGAGACCTACATCGATCCGTTCGGCTTCGTGCTGATCGACGGCTACGACCGCTACCGCATGTACCTCAAGGAGGCGCTCGACAAGCTCGGCGTGGACATCAACGTGTTCCGCGTCGGGCAGTTCAAGAGCGCGGTCGAGACGTATACGCGCACCAGCATGTCGCCGGAGGACCGCGAGGAGAGCCGCGCCTACCTCGCCGTGCTGTGGAACACCTACCAGGCGGCGATTGCCCATGCGCGCAAGCTCGGCCCCGATGCGGTGTCGAAGTACGTCGACGGCCTGGCGAAGACGGTGCCGGCCGCCGGCGGCAACGCGGCGCACGTCGCCCTCGAGGCCGGGCTGGTGAGCGGCATCCGCACGCAGCTCGAAGTCGAGAAGCGCCTGACCGTGCTGGTCGGCGAGGACAAGTCGACGGGCTCCTTCCGCGCGGTCTCGGTGGCCGACTACCTGAGCTATGCGCAGGCGCAGCGCAGGCTCCGTGCGAGCGGCAAGCCGCACGTGGGCGTCATCGTCGCCTCGGGCGAGATCCTCGACGGCGACCAGCCGCCCGGCACGATCGGCGGCGATTCCACCTCGCGTCTCATCCGCCAGGCCCGTCTCGACTCCGACATCAAGGCGCTGGTGCTGCGGGTCGACAGCCCGGGCGGGAGCGTCATGGCTTCCGAGGAGATCTACCGGGAGCTCAAGGCGCTGCGCGCCACGGGCAAGCCGCTGGTCGTCTCCATGAGCGGTTACGCGGCCTCGGGCGGCTATTACATCTCCGCTCCCGCCGACGAGATATGGGC